>CADAYK010000023.1 GCA_902792105.1 uncultured Ruminococcus sp. | reverse complement strand
CTTCCTTTTTTCAGTTCTCTGTCCGGGTCGGGACTCATTGATGTGACGATACCCTCTTCGAACTCTTCGCTGTCGGCATATTCGCCTTCAACGACCTTATATCCCTGCTCCTCCAAAACGCTCTTGGCATACTCATAATATGCGCCCACAACGTTGATCGGATAATCAATTGTGTTTTGTGTGGGCGAGGTTGTGGGCGGAGCGGTTGTGGCAGGTTGAGTAGTGGCTTTTTGAGCGGTGGTATCCTCGGTGTAAACCTCGGTTGACGGTTGGGTTTCTTTGGTGTTTCCGTTGCTGAACCAGCCGCTTGTCACGGCAAAAACTCCCAGCGCGGCAAGCATGGCAACAATCGCGGCGAATACGATAATAGAAATCACCATGCCTTTGCGGCTGCGCTTTTGCTCCTCGTTCTGCTCGGAATAGAATGAATCATCATCATAAAAGCCGTTTTTGCCGAATTCATTGTCAACCTCGGCATTTTGTTCGCTTTTTTCCTCGGGCACAGGCTCGGGCTCGTCGTCAAAATAATCTCCGTAATCTTTATCGGCTTTTTTAGCTATGTCGCTGATATTAAACACCTTAGTGTGAACCTGGTAATCATCAAAAACTCTGTTGTCAATTTCAGGTTCGGCGATCTCGGTTTTCGGTTCGTCAGACGTTTGAACTGCGTTGTCGGGATTGCCGGGCATATCGGGTGTAAGAACCTGTGTTTCAGCCTCACTCATATCCTGAACTGCGCTTTTTTCGGTTCCGGGTTCATCTCCGGCTTTATCCGCTGCTTTATCCTCAGCCTTATCCGGTGCTTTTATCTCCTCGGTTTCCTCGCCGTTCTTGCCCTTGTTTTTAATTGCCTCTTTTATTTTATCAAGATTTTTTTCGTTTTTGCTTGCATTTGCAGCTTCGGCAACCGCTTTGCCCGCAATCACTGCTCCGGCTGCTACAGCTCCGGCAGCCGCTGCTTTCGCGGCGTTCGGTTTGTCTTTACCGGGCTCGGCTTCGGTTTTTGATTCAGGTTCAGCTTCGGGCTTGGCTTTATCAAAATCGTCATAAACGAATTCCTCAAACACGTTTCCTTCAAACTCTGTCGGGGCAGGAGGAATAATTTCCGGCTTGGGTTCTTTTTCAGGTTCAACCTCTGCTTTTATCGAAGCAAGCGCGTTTTTGAGGTTGCCGGCGTTTTTCCACCGGTTGGCTTTTTCGGGCTGACAGGCAATAATAATTATACTTTTCAGTTTGTCGTTGCCGTCCTGCGGAGCGGGAATGCTCTGCTTGTTAAAGCGTTTTTGAATGGCGTCCTCACGGCTTGTGTTACCGTCCTCAAACGGGATCGCTCCGTTGTTGCTCATCGAATACATAATCAAGCCGACCGAGTAAATGTCGGTTGTGAAGTCAGGCTGTTCCTCCGCGCTAATTTCGGGGGAAATATATGACAAATCGCTGATCGAGCTTTCAAAATCGGTGAATCCGCCGAGCTTGTATGCGCCGTTGGGAGTCACATAAATGTTTGAAGGCTTGATGTTGCCGTGAAAAATGCCGTGTGATTCAAGCTTTAGGAGTATTTCGCTCATCTGAAGGCCGAAATCGGTAATTTCATCTTCCGAAAATTTCCTTTTCGACATTTCGACGTCAAGCGCGGAAAGCTTTTGAGTAATAATAAACATTCCGACTTTGCTTTTTGACGGACGGTCAACCACGACCGCGTCAATGTAATTGCTGACTGCGCCGCAGCTTATTACGTTGCGGATAAACGAGGATTCCTCGTTTATAAACCGGACATTGTCGCTGTTGTATTCATCGTCCTGAAAGGCAACATAAGTCAGCACTGCCTGAGTAACGCTTCCGTCGGTTTCTTTTCGTGAAACCTCAAAAACGGAGTGACCGTTGTTATCAGGCAAAGACGATACTACCTTCCACGCCTTAAGAGACTCGGGTAATTTAAATTTTGCCATTTAAACTTCTCCTTCATAAACAACTTTGTTTATTCTCAAAATCTCACTTTTTAATCTCTATTCATAATATTATATCATAACGAAATTAATTTTTCCACTGTTTTAAAGTATTTTTTTAAAACCTTCCGTATTTTGAACTCCTTTTTTCGCTTATTCCGAGTATTCCGCCGGCAACAGCAAGCAAAACCGACGCCGCAAGCTTGACAATTGTCATCGAGCCGAGGTTTGCCGCGCCTCTTGAAAACGAAGCGAGCGCTGTCACGCAAAACAGCGAAAGCCCGGTAAGCCCTCCTACAGGTATCCCCGCGCCTTTGTATATTTTAGCCGCGATAAATCCGCCTGCCAAGGCGCCCGCGCCCATGATCGCCGCCGTTGCCCATGTAAGTATATCTGAGCCGGGCATTCCGGTGCTCAGCATTACCGCCGCCAAAACAGCGGTTAAAATAATACAGCACAGCATCGAGCATATTGTTCCCGCCGCGACTGCCTTGATAAGTCTTTTTTTGTCCTGCATAAAAAAATCCCCCTGAATACAATTTTGTAAATTATATTCAGGGAGTTCTTTTATAATTCGTTTATTCAGCTTTTTCTGTTTCTTCCGATTTCTTAAATCTGCTGAAAAAGCTTTTCTTTTCGGGAGTACCTTGGGGCTTCTCTTTTACTGTGTCAACCGAAGAAATGCACCATTTTTTAAACTTCATCTTAACACGGTCGGAACCTGTTTCAATGATAATTGCATCCTCATCGTCCTTAATAGCGACAACTCTGCCCATGATTCCGCCTATAGTTGTGATCTCGTCGCCGATATCCAGCGAGTTTCTCATCTCGGCTTCTTCTTTTTTCTTCTTGGAGTTAGGTCTGAGCAGGAAGAAATATACGGCAACAATAATAAGAGCGTATATTGCGATCATGCCCCACATTCCGAAGCCGCCGCCGGCTGCGTTGTTGCCTGACGCTTCGGCGAGTATTGGTAAATTTGTCATTTCATTCATTCCTTTCAAAGCATTATTAAGATTATATCAGTTTTATTTGTTTCTTGCAAGCGTTTTTTTGATTATATCCTTACACCGAGAATATTTCGGTATTTTTCATAAAAATCAATGAAAGTTCCCTCGTCAAGCTTATGCCTGATTACCTCCGTAAGGTTGTTGTAAAAATACAGATTATGTATTACGGCAAGCCTCATGCCGAGCATTTCACCGCTTTTCAGCAAATGGCGGATGTACGCGCGTGAAAAATTGCGGCAGGTGGGGCAGTCGCATCCGGTGTCGATCGGCAAGGAGTCGAGCTCGTATTTTGCGTTGTTAAGGTTTCTTACTCCTTCCCAAGTGAATAGCTGTCCGTGGCGTGCGTTGCGGCTCGGCATTACGCAGTCGAACAAATCAACGCCGCGAAAGACTGCCTCAAGTATGTTTACGGGAGTGCCCACACCCATAAGGTAACGTATTTTGTTTTTAGGAGCGTGCGGTTCAATTTGCTCTATTATCTCATACATGACCTCGGTCGGTTCACCTACGGCAAGACCGCCGATCGCGTAGCCGTCAAGCTCAAGCTCGGCGATTTCCTTCATGTGGTCAATTCTAAGGTCGCTGTAGGTTCCGCCCTGGTTTATTCCGAACAGCATCTGCCGCGGATTTATCGTGGTTTCAAGGCTGTTAAGCTCGTTCATTCTTTTTACACACCGTTTAAGCCAGCGCGTCGTACGTGCTACGCTGTCCTTTGTGTATGAATAGGGGGAAGGGTTCTCAACACATTCATCAAATGCCATGGCGATCGTCGAGCCGAGGTTTGACTGTATGTTCATGCTTTCCTCGGGTCCCATAAAAATCTTTCTGCCGTCAATATGCGAATTAAAGTAAACGCCTTCTTCCTTGATGTTCCTCAGCTTTGCAAGGGAAAACACCTGAAATCCGCCGCTGTCCGTCAAAATCGGACCGTCCCAGCGTGTGAAAGCGTGAAGTCCGCCCAGCTCCTTTACCTTGCCGTCGCCCGGGCGCAGGTGCAGGTGATAGGTGTTGCAAAGCTGTACCTGACATTTGATTTCCTTTAAATCAAGCGCAGACACCGCTCCTTTTATCGCTCCGCAGGTCGCTACATTCATAAACGCGGGCGTTTGAAATGTTCCGTGCGGAGTGACAAATTCACCTCTGCGCGCGCTTCCTTCCTGTTTTATAAGCTTGTACATATTTCCTCCGTATAGTGGGTAATAAAAAAATTTCTTTTCGCAATCAGTCAGTCGCAGGATAAAAGCGGCGCAGATATACGCCGCTCAGAATAAGTCGCTGTGGGTGCCGGTACGTGTTAGATATAAAATCAGATTATCCTCATAAATTTCATATATCAGCAGCCAATCGGGAGTGATGTGACATTCGCGACAGCCGGAATAATCGCCGGACAAAGGGTGGTCTTTGTATTTTGGCTCAAGTAATTCTCCGTCGGAGAGCTTGCGCACTACTTCCTGAATCAGTTTGATTTGGTACCCGCGTTTTTGTATCCGCTTTAAATCCTTTTGGAATCTTGAAGTGGGCTTGATACGATATTTCATGCGAGTAACTCCTCAAACATTGTGTCAACATCATCATAAGTTTTTCCGATTGACGGGTCGTTTTTCATCCTTTGAACTTCAGCTATTGCTTCCCGCGTTTCTTTGTTCGGAATTTCCGCAGTGATTTCAAAAGGAATAGCATGTTGCCTTAACGCTTGACGAATAAAAATATTTATTGCTGTAGACAAATCCATTCCAAGCTCGGCAAAAAGCTCCTGTGCCTGCTTTTTAATATCTGCATCAATACTTACATTTGTACTAACCTTTGCCATATCATTCACTCCTTATATTTTATACACATATTATACTGCAATTATATAAATTTGTCAACATAATATGTTTATAAAATGCACATACAATCTCCAAATGAGAAGAATCTGTATTTTTTCATAACATTATCATAGCCTGCGAATGCCGAAACAAGCATAATTAGCGTGCTTTCGGGAAGGTGAAAGTTTGTTACAAGTCCGTCAAGCACCTTAAATTCGTAGCCGGGATAAATAAATATGTCCGTAAAGCCCTCGCACGGCTTGATTTCGCCGAACTGAGTAGCGACGCTTTCGAGAGTCCGGCAAGAGGTGGTGCCGATGGCTATAATTCTTCCGCCGTTTTTCTTGGTTTCGTTGATCAGCCTTGCCGTTTCCTCCGGAATTTCGTAGTGCTCGCTGTGCATTTTATGCTTTGTAACGTCGTCAACCTTGACCGGACGGAAGGTTCCGAGCCCCACGTGAAGGGTAACATAAGCTATTTTAACACCCTTTGCTCTGATTTTATCCATAAGCTCATCGGTAAAATGTAAGCCCGCGGTGGGCGCCGCCGCCGAGCCGAGCTCATGACTGTATACCGTCTGGTATCTTTCCTTATCCTTTAGCTCTTCGGTAATGTAGGGAGGCAGCGGCATTTGACCGATTTTGTCAAGCGCTGCGAAAAAGCTTTCATCGCAGTCAAAGTCAACGATACGATTGCCGTCGTCCTTTACCCCGGCAACCTCGGCGGTAAGTATACCGTCGCCAAAGACAAACCGTGCTCCTTCGCGCGCCTTTTTTCCGGGCTTGCACAGTGTTTCCCAGCGGTTTCCGCTGATTTGTTTAAGCAGCAAAAATTCAACCCTCGCGCCGGTTCCGTTCTTAACTCCGAAGATCCTGGCAGGAAGCACGCGCGAATCGTTGGCGACAATAAGGTCGCCCTCGTTAAGGTAATCGATAATTTCATAAAAGTGCTTATGTTCAACCGCTCCGCTCTTGCGGTCAAGCACCATAAGCCGCGAACGGTCGCGCGGTTCAATTGGTGTTTGTGCTATAAGCTCCTTGGGAAGTTCGTAATAAAAGTCAGCGGTTTTCATCATCTGTCCTCGCAATCCATTAAGAATTTAAAAAATAAATTTGTAAAATACAAAGCTGAAATAATTGACAATATGGGAGTAAAATGGTATATTATAGAGTAAGGCAATATGGCTTTGAATATTGCCGAGGGGTAGTAAGCCGTTTATATTTAAAGAATCAATATTTACTGCACACTGTTTCTATAATATAATATTTATTCAAATATGGCAACTGCTTTTTAAATTTTATTTTGTAAAATTTGGAGGAATCACAGTGAAAAAGTACAAGGTAGGAATCATCGGAGCAACAGGAATGGTTGGCCAGCGTTTTGCGCTTTTGCTTGAAAATCACCCTTGGTTTGAGGTTACCGTGCTTGCGGCAAGCGCAAGAAGTGCGGGCAAAACCTACGGCGAGTGTGTTGACGGCAGATGGCACATGACTGCCGAGCTTCCCGAAAAGTACAGGAATATGGTAATTACCGATGCGGAAAACGTTGAAGAGGTTGCATCAAAGGTTGACTTTTGTTTCTGCGCGGTTAATATGAAGAAGGATGAAATCAAGGCTTTGGAGGAAAGCTACGCAAAGGCAGAGTGTCCTATCGTATCGAACAACTCCGCAAACCGCTTTACTCCCGACGTTCCCATGGTCATCCCCGAAATCAACGCCGATCACATCAAAATTATTGAGGCTCAAAGAAAGCGCCTCGGCACAAAAAGAGGCTTCATCGCGGTTAAGTCAAACTGCTCGCTTCAAAGCTATGTGCCGGCGATCAATCCGCTCAAGGAGCTCGGCGTAGACAAGGTTCTCGCATGCACATATCAGGCGATCTCGGGCGCCGGCAAAACCTTTAACACATGGCCCGAAATGGTTGACAACGTAATTCCCTACATCGGCGGCGAGGAAGAAAAGTCCGAGCAGGAGCCTTTGAAAATCTGGGGCAAGATCGAAAACGGCGAGATCGTAAAGACCGACGACATCTCGATCACATCCCAGTGCATCCGCGTTCCCGTTTCCGACGGTCACACAGCGGCAGTATTTATGTCCTTCAAGGACGGCGTTAAAAAGCCTTCTGTTGACGAAATCATTGAAATTTGGGAAAACTACAAGGGCAGAGCACAGGAGCTTAAGCTTCCGAGTGCGCCTGAGCACTTCCTGCACTACTTCACCGAACCCGACCGTCCCCAGATCAAATCCGAGCGCAATCTCGAAAACGGTATGGCTGTGTCTGTAGGCAGACTCAGAGAAGACACACAGTACGACTACAAATTTGTTTGTATGTCTCACAACACATTAAGAGGCGCAGCGGGCGGCGCGGTATTGCTTGCCGAACTGCTTTGCGCCGAAGGTTATATGGATTAATTCGAATTAATAACGGAGGCAGATTATGGCAGATCACATTTTTACCGGATCGGGCGTTGCAATTATAACCCCGATGAATTCGGACGGCAGTGTAAATTATGAAGTTTTCGGGCAATTGCTTGAATTTCATGTTAAAAACGGAACAGACGCTATCATAGCGTGCGGCACAACCGGCGAAGCCGCTACTCTTTCCGAAAAAGAGCACTGCGAAGTTCTTGATTTTGTCGCTAAGACGATCAACGGCAGAATCCCCGTAATTGCCGGAACAGGCAGCAACGACACCTCAACAGCCGTCATGCTGTCAAAGGCAGCTCAGAAGTCGGGCGTTGACGCTTGTCTTTCCGTAACTCCCTATTACAACAAAACATCTCAGGCGGGACTGGTAAAGCATTTTAACGTTGTTGCCGATTCCGTTGACGTGCCGCTGATTTTATATAATGTTCCGTCAAGAACAGGCTGCAACATCCAGCCCAAAACCTGCCAGGAACTCAGCAAGCATGAAAACATCAAGGCAATCAAGGAAGCAAGCGGCAACATCTCCCAGGTTGCGCTTATCCGTTCGCTCTGCGGCGACAACCTTGATATCTATTCGGGCAACGACGATCAAACCGTACCCTTCCTTTCACTCGGAGCTCTCGGTGTAATTTCCGTATTTGCCAATATCTGCCCTGCGGAGATGCACCAAATTTGTCAGCTCTGTCTTGACAACAACTTTGCAGAGGCTCAAAAGCTTCACTTCCATTATCTGGAGCTTATGAATATCATGTTCAGCGACGTTAACCCCATACCCATTAAAACCGCCATGAATCTTTACGGCTTTAATGTGGGAGAGTGCAAGCTTCCGCTTGTGCCCATGAGCGTTGCCGGTTATCACGATCTCAAGGACTGCCTCGCAAAATACGATCTGCTCGACAAAATATAAAACCAAACAGGGAGCGACGCGCGTCACTCCCTGAATTTCTATACAAAGGGGAAGTTTAAAATGATTAATGCGGCTATAGTAGGCTGTAACGGAAAAATGGGTTATTTCGTGGCTCAGTCTTTAAGCGAAAGCAAAAACGCTCAAACTCTTTTCGGCGTTGACGCGTACGGCGAAAGCAAGCTTGAGTTTCCCGTATACAAAAGCTTTGATGAAGCTGAGCAAAAGCCCGATGTAATTATCGACTTTTCAAATCCCGCCGCTCTCGACGGAATGCTTTCATACGCTGTTGAAAACAGCGTGCCCTGTGTGATCTGTACCACAGGCTATTCAACAGAGCAAATTGAACAAATCAAGGAAGCTTCAAAGAAGATCGCCGTTTTCTACTCCGGCAATATGTCACTTGGTATCAATTTGCTTATCGCGCTTTCAAAGCAGGCGGCAAAGGTGCTCGGCGGCAGCTTTGACATCGAAATTGTCGAGAAGCACCACAATCTTAAGGTTGACGCGCCCAGCGGAACAGCGCTTATGATCGCGGACGCTATTTCGGACACTCTCGAAAACGAGCCTCAGTACGTATACGACCGCCACGCTTACCGCAAAAAACGTTCCGAAAACGAAATCGGTATCCATTCTGTACGCGGCGGAACAATAGTCGGTGAGCACGAGGTGATCTTCGCCGGACACGACGAGGTAGTAACGCTCACACATCAGGCTCAGTCCAAGGAAGTGTTTGCCGCAGGAGCAGTTAACGCCGCGGTATTCCTTGCTTCTCAAAAGCCCGGAATGTACGACATGACCGCAATGCTTTCATCGGTTTTATAAATTTATTAACATTATCATCACAGCGTTTGTTTTAAGCGCTGTGATTTTTATTTGGCTTTTGCACCTTTTTACGTTCCTACATAATATGTAATAAGGAATACACAGAAAAAGGTGAAAATATGAACAACGATTTAATTTTGTTTCCGTCAATGACTGCAGTACTCAAGGGCAGGGAGGTGCTGCGCAGGCACGGTATTTTTTCAAGAGTAATACGAACGCCTGCCGATTTGCGCCGCAGCTCCTGCGGATACAGTCTGCTTGTGAAAAAAAGCTTTGACGAAGCTGTAAGCCTTATAAAAAGCGCTAATGTAAAAACGGTGGGCATAGCCGCCGCTGATTTGTCTTGATATATTTTGACAACGGAGCCACAACGTTTCCCAAGCCGCGCGCGGTGATAAACGCGGTGTCGGGCGCCATGCAGAATTACGGCGCCAACCCGGGCAGAAGCGGTCATAAAATGTCGGTAAAGGCTTCGGAAATAATGTATAACTGCCGTCAAAACGCCGCAAAGCTTTTTGATTTTGATAAGCCCGAGAATGTGATATTTACTCTTAACTGCACCCACGCGCTAAACACCGTGATAAAGGGAACGCTTAAGGACGGCGGTCATGCTGTTATTTCCTCGCTCGAGCATAATGCCGTTTTGCGTCCGTTAGAGGCTATGAAGGCAATGGGTGTAAGCTATTCGATCGCGGAGGTTTGCGAGGGCGGCGACGACAAAACCCTCGACAATTTCCGTAGGGCTATACGTGAAAACACAAGGCTTGTTGTCTGCACTCACGCGTCCAATGTTTTTGGGATCCGCCTGCCCGTTGAGCGAATCGGTGCGCTTTGCAGGATCTACAACATTCCGTTTTGTCTTGATGCCGCACAAAGCGCCGGAGTATTGCCTGTGTCCCTCAATAATTCCTGTATCGACTATCTGTGCGCCGCCGGCCACAAGGGGCTTTACGGTCCCATGGGAACCGGACTTTTGATTATCAACAGCGAAAAATCCCCGGCAAGTCTTGTTCAGGGCGGAACGGGAAGCTTTTCGTCCGACCGTGAACAGCCGGAGCTTTTGCCCGATAAGTTTGAAAGCGGAACACCCAATCTTCCCGGAATCGCAGGGCTGAACGAAGGCATAAAATTTGTAATGAGCAGGGGCGTCTTTAAAATCGAGGACAGCGAGATGAGGCTCGCGCAAAAGCTGTACGACGGCTTGTCTAAAAATAAAGAGGTCGTTTTTTACACTAAGCGTCCTCAAAAACACACCCATGTTCCGGTAATTTCGTTTAATTTGAAAAACCGTGACAGCGAGGAAACAGCCGCGCTGCTCAGCGAACGCTTTAACATCGCGGTAAGAGCAGGACTGCACTGCGCGCCGCTTGCGCATGAACAGTACGGCACACAGAACAGCGGCACGGTCAGAGCAGTGGTATCCGCTTTTTCAACAGATAATCAGATTCAAAGCTTTGTTAATTCAATAAATAAAATTTCTAAAAAAGCAAAAAAATAGGTTGCAATCTCCTTGTACTTTGTGGTAAAATATTAAAAGAGTTTACGGCTGAATTTTAAAGCTGAAGGAAAGGAGCGAAAAGAGTGGAATTTTTTGAAAACCTTTGGTCAATTTTAAAAACGATTCAATTACGTGATGTAATTGATATTCTTGCGATCGCGCTTTTGATTTTCGGAATTTTCAGGCTGATTCGCGAAACGCGTGCGGTTCAGCTCTTAAAAGGCATTCTTCTGCTGCTCCTTATCTACTTTTTGGCGTCAACCTTTAATTTGGTAATGCTGTCGTCATTGCTCAGAGTTTTCTTCGAGGCTTCGGTTGTTATTATTGCTATTATTTTCCAGCCCGAAATACGCAAGGCGCTTGAGCAAATGGGACGCAACAACACTTGGCGGCGATATTTTTCCGCTTTTACAAAACCCAAAAAGGGTGACGAATGGCTTAACGCGGTTAAAAAGTCCATTGTGGACGCTGCCGACACCTCGGTGCTTTTCTCACGTTCACGCACTGGAGCCCTTATTGTTTTTGAGCGTGAATCCATGCTGTCCGACATTGCTGCTACGGGAACCGTTGTAAACGCGGAAACCTCGGTTGCTCTTTTCGGAAACATCTTCTTCAATAAGGCTCCGCTTCACGACGGCGCGAGCATTATCCGTGACGGAAAGCTTCACGCCGCAGGCTGTATCCTTCCGCTGACCGATAATCCGAATGTTGACATCAACCTCGGAACGCGTCACCGTGCCGCGCTCGGAATCAGCGAGCAAAGCGACGCTGTTGTTTTGGTCGTCAGCGAGGAAACAGGCGTGGTCTCGCTTGCAGTCGGCGGTGCGCTTGAGCGCGATCTAAACCGTGAAAAGCTGATAAAAAGGCTTAACGAGCTTTTGCTCAGTGAATACAGCGAAGAGGACAAAAGCCGCCTCTTTAAGAGAGGGAGGAACAAGCAGTGAAAAAGAAATCCTTCTCTCAAAAAATTCTGTTTAACAATCAAATAATGCTTATTCTTTCGGTGGTCATTTCGCTTGCGATTTGGGTGTATATGAGCACCGGCACAAGCAACGATACCGTGGTTACCGTAAACGACGTTCCCATTCAGGTTGCGCTTCCCGACGAGGCAACAAACGCCGGACTTCAAACCTTTTTTGAAGATTCCGGTACAGCCTACGCTTCGGTAACCGTGTCGGGTAACCGCAAGCTGCTCGGTTCTATTTCAAAGGATGACTTCATAGTTACCGCTAATGCCAGCAGCGTAGATCATGCGGATACCTACAACCTTCCGGTGTCTGCCGACAAAAAATCCACGATAAACAACACATTCCAAATAACAAACTGTAATCCGCCTAAAATTACGGTAAAAATTGATACCGAAAGCAAAAAGGACTTTAAGCTGCTGCCAAAGTTTAAGTACAGCGCCAAGGACGATTATTACGCTTCGGTAATCTATGACAATGACACTGTTACAATTACCGGACCGAGCGAAGAGGTAAGGGCGATCAGCAAGGTTTGCGCGGTAACCGAGGATATGGAAAACCTTGAAAGCTCCAAGGATTTTCACGCCGCAATCGTCCTTTACGATGCAAACGATAAAGAGCTTTCAAAGGACTATTTAACAATGTCCGCAACCTCAGTTGACGGTACAGTAAACGTCAGTCCCAAAAAGACAGTTGAAGTCAAGGCGACCTTTGCGAACAAACCGCAGGATTTCGACATTACAGAAGATATAATGACGATCGACCCGAAGCAAGTCAGCATCGCCGGTGAACGTCAGTATTTGGACAAAGTTTTTTCGGTTTCACTTGATGAAATTGATTTCTCTACTTTGAGGAATCAAAAATATAATTTCGACACATTAAAACCGATCATACCCGACGGCTGCAAGCTGATCGACACCAATTCTGTTTTTAAGGTTTCAATGGATTTAAGCAAGCTTAAAAGCAAGAAATTTACCGTCAGCAATTTTACCGTCAAAAATTTGTCGGAAGGGTACAAAAGCGAGATAACCTCCAAAAACCTTGTGGTAGAGTTTATCGGAAGCAGTGATGATCTCAAATCCCTGAAAGAGGATAAGATCACGGGCATCGTAGACGCATCCGAAATAAAAGGAAACACCGGTTCGCAGGAGCTTCCCGTAAAATTATCAATATCAATAAAAGCTTCTTTCTTTAAAAAGCCCCGTGCTTTTTATTACAGAAAAATAAAGCTGCCGCGTTTTTTCACGGCAGCTTAATTTTATACACTGAAGCTTATGATCTCTCGAATCAATTTTTTACGGCATTTATCATTGAGTACTTCGTGTCTGCAATCCTTATAAAGCTTAAATGTAACGTTGCTGTGCAAACTTTTTTTAAGATTGTCATAAACTTTCTTTACTCCGTGCCCGAAGTCTCCGACAGGGTCGTCAGCTCCCGAAACAATAAAAATAGGGAGGTTTTTATCAATTCCTGCGGTAAATTTTTCGGAGTTGCAGTCGGAATAAAGCTTTACCAGGTCATACATAGCGCTTACGGTAAAATGAAACGAGCATAATTTGTCATTACGGTACGCGGTTCTTATTTCCGGGACTGTGCTCAGCCACGCGTGACCGTCTTTTTCGTCAAACCTTTTATTAAAGCTGCCCGTAATAAGTTTTTCACAAAAAGCCGAATAGGATCTTTCACCCTTGATTTTTTTAACAAGATTAAGCAGAATCAGCCCGGGCATAAAAGAGAGATTCGGCCCTCCTGTTCCCATAATGATCAGCTTGCTGCAAAGGCTTGGATAATAGTACGCCGTGCACCTTACAATAAACGAGCCCATGCTGTGTCCCAAAAGAATGTACGGTAAGTTTTCTCCGTACATCTTTTTTATTTCGCAGCCGAACCTGTATACGTCGTCACACAAAAGCTTGCTGCCGTTTTTCTTCGCAATAAACCCGAGGTCGCCTTCGGCTTCTGCGGTGTGGCCGTGACCTAAATTATCAAAGCCGAAGCACACAAAGCCGTGTGCCGCCATTATTCTCATAAACGAGTCGTATCTGCCTATGTGTTCTATCATACCGTGAACAACGTGAAATATCCCTCTGATCCCGCCTTCGGGAACATACACTCTGCCCGCAAGCTGATGGATACCGTCGCTTGAGGCAACATTTTTTTCAAAAACCTTAATTTCCATTTTATTCCTCTGTCTTTGTTAAACACGAATTTACAGCCTTGTGCCAGCCGTTAATATACTTGCTGCGTACACCGTCAGTCATTAACGGTTTAAAAACGGTGTGCTTCATTTGTCCGCCGAATCCGCTGCTTTCAAAAAAGCTTACCGCTTTTCCGGCAAGCATCGCCGCGCCTGCCGCGGTTGCCTCGCGCTGTGCCGGTCTTACTACTTCAATGTTTGAAATATCAGCCTGAAACTGCATAAGAAAGTTGTTTGCCGAAGCTCCGCCGTCTACTTTAAGTGAGTTAATGCTTTTTCCGGTGTCGCTTTTCATAGCTTCAATCACGTCGTCTGACTGATAGGCAATGGATTCAAGCGAAGCTCTTATAATATGCTCAAAGCCTGTTCCGCGTGTTAAACCGTTTATTGTGCCGCGCGCGTGCATGTCCCAGTAGGGGGCACCAAGCCCGGCGAACGCGGGAACAACATAAACTCCGCCGTTATTTTTAAGCTTTTTGGCAAAGTATTCGCTGTCGGAAGCGTCCGAAATAAACCTGAGCTCATCCCTGAGCCACTGAATAACCGCGCCGCCTGCAAACACACTGCCCTCAAGCGCGTACTGAACCGGTTCGTCCTTTGCCGTTGCGGCAATTGTAGTAAGCAGTCCGCCTTTGCTCTTTACGGCTTCACCGCCTGTGTTGGCAAGCAAAAAACAGCCTGTGCCATAAGTGATTTTAAGGTCGCCGCTGTTTACGCAGTCCTGACCGTAAAGCGCCGACTGTTGGTCGCCGGCAATGCCGCTAACCGGAATTTTGGCGCCCATCAGTTCAATTTCGCAGTAAACCTCGCTGCTGCTTTTTACCTTTGGAAGCATATTCACGGGTATGTCAAGAATATCGCACAGCTTTTTGTCCCATTCAAGGGTGTTTATGTTGTAAAGCATGGTTCTTGAAGCGTTTGTTCTGTCGGTTAAATGAACCTTTCCGCCGCTTAGCTTCCACAGCAGCCAGGTGTCGACCGTTCCGAAAAGCAGCTCGCCGCGTTCCGCCTTTTCGCGCGCGCCGTTAACGTTGTCAAGTATCCATTTTATCTTGGTAGCGCTGAAATACGCGTCGGGGCGAAGTCCGGTTGCCTCTTTTATGTAATCCGAATATCCGTCGCGCTCAAGCTGTTCGCAAATTCCGGCAGTTCTTCTGCATTGCCAAACAATGGCGTTATAAACGGGCTTGCCCGTTGATTTTTCCCACACGATTGTGGTTTCGCGCTGGTTTGTAATTCCGATTGCCGCGATTTCCCCGGGAGCTATCCCGCTTTTTGCGATGCACTCGGTCAGCGACGAATACTGATTCGCGTAAATATCCATCGGATTTTGCTCAACCAGTCCTTCTTGGGGATATATCTGCGGGATCTCATGCTGAGCCACACTCACCGCATTAAGCTGCTTATCAAAAATAATGCTCCGCGCGCTTGTTGTGCCTTCGTCAAGAGCAATAACATATTTTTTCATATTCCACCTCAGACAAGCTTTATCAATGCTTTTATTTTAACATAATGTTTATTCATTTTCAATAAAGTAAAAAATTAATGAAACCAAAACACAGCATAATGTGTGTTATTAAGAAGGGGATGATAAAATGAGGCAATTTGCGGGATTAAGCTTTGAGCAGGCTGTGCGCGAGTATTCTCAGACCGTCTTTTCGGTCTGTGTTATGCGGCTTCAAAACACTGCCGACGCCGAGGACTGCTATCAAAATGTGTTTGCAAAGCTGTATTATAAATCTCCGGAATTTTCCGACAGCGAACACCTAAAGGCGTGGCTTATCCGCGTTGCCGTAAACGAGTGCAAAAATTACATACGAAAAAACCGCCGTGCACTTCCAATTGACAGCATTAGGGAGCAGGCGGTTGAATTTGACACCTCGGGCATAGATATGTCATGGGCGCTGATGAAAACACCGCCCAAATACCGCGAGGTATTGTATCTTTACTACGGATATAATTATAAAGTCAGCGAAATAGCGGCAATTTTAAAGCTGAATGAAAATACCGTGAAAACAAGGCTGAACCGGGGCAGGAAGCTTTTGAAGGAAATTTACGGAGGTGATAATAATGGATGATTACCGTTTTGACGCGCTGAAAAATATAGAAGTACCTCCGGCAGTGCTTCAATCCGCTCTGAACATTCCTGATCAGAAGCCAAAAAAATCAAAGCCGTTTTACCTGAAGCCCGGGATAATAGCCGGCACCGCGGCGGCAGTACTTATGCTTGTTGTCGGTATGACGCTGTTTTTGAATATCTTTAAAAACACCCCGTCCGTTGTTAAGAATATTACGTCAACACAGACGGTCACCGACGAAAACGGCAAAATAAAATATTATGTCGACGAAAACGGAGAAACTGTTCCGCAATCAAGCGGCAGAGCAGGGGAGATCAACGAAAAAGATCATACCTTCGTCAGCGGAAATTCTGCTTCCGGCAGTCACGGCAGGACAGCAGAAACAGCTGACGGTTCGACCTTGCAGCCAAGGATATATAACAGTGAAACCTCTGCGCCTTCGGCACAGGATCAAACCGTGCCTGCGGAAACACAGGGCACTTCTCAGAAAGCGACCGGTACAGCAACTCAACCGGATATTACGGAGCCGAACACCGCTGATGTAAGCGATGATACCGAACCGTGCGCGATTCCGACAGAATCGCCCGGAATTCCGGATGAAACCGAGCCCGAAATCATTCCGCCCACGGTGCTGCCAAGCGAATTTTATACGGGAAGCCTCGGCTTGCTGCTGCCCGCGGATTTTTCCGATTCCAAAACGGTATTTTGCCGCTTGTATGATTCCGGCGGCGGATATATCGGAGGGCTCACCGCGAAAACGGTTTCAATGTCCGGCGGAATGAAAACGGCGGTGGCTGTTCCCATAGACAACGGCATCGAGCTTACGCCCGGCGACTATAATGTTATTTTTGAGGACAGCAACGGCAATGTTCTTTGCAAGGCATCATTTATCCTCGCATATTGGAATATGAGTTCTTCATTTTTGTTTTCATAAGCAGAAAAACACGGCTGCCGCGCGTTTGCGTGACAGCCGTTTTAAATATCATTTTGTTTTATTCGATCGGTTCAAAATCTGCTACGCCGTGCTTGCAAAGCGGACAAATGAAATCGTCGGGAAGCTCGTCGCCTTCATAAATATATCCGCAAACCTTGCAGACCCAGCCCTTCTTGCCTTCTGTTTCGGGCTTTGGTTTAACGTTGTTCTGATAGTAGGTGTAGGTCATTGTCTCCTTGTCGGACACAACTCTTGCCTCGGTAACGCTGCAAATAAACATTCCGTGGGTGTCAAGGTCAATGTAATCCTCAACCTTCAGCGACATAAAGCTGTTGATGTATTTGGGCAGGAAAACAAGTCCGTTGTCCGAACGCAGGGGAGTGCAGTCGGCAAACTTGTCAACGTTTCTGCCGCTCTGGAAGCCAAAGTTCTCAAACACGCTGAACGGCGCTTCAACCGACAGGCAGTTAACGTTCATAATGCCGGTGTTTTTGATAACATGGTGCGAATAATTTTGCTTGTTAATGCAAACGGCAACACGGTTCGGCGAGTTTGTTACCTGGGTAACGGTGTTAACAATAAGACCGTTGTCCTTTTTGCCGTCGTTTGACGTAACAACATACAAGCCGTAGCCGATGTTGAACAGCGCTGACAGGTCGTTTTTGTTGGCTGTTTCGTCGTGCTGGGCAAGATAATCCATGCACAGCTCGTCTGCAAGCTTTTCAAGCTGTTCGCTGCTCTGGTCGTTGAGCGCCGACATGATCTTAACGGTGTTGTCGGTGTAAGTAATGTTTTTGCAGCCTTCAAGCATTTTGCGCATTGTTTTTGCGGCAAGCGGAGCCCATGATCCGTTTTCGATCAGACCAATAGTTTTGTTTTGGAAATTGCGCTCTGTAAGGTGGTTGATAAACTCGCGCATGAACGGGAAGATATCGGCGTTATAGGTGGTTGTGGCAAGAACGATCCTTCCGTAACGGAAAGCGTCCTCAACAGCCTCCGCCATATCGCAGCGCGCAAGGTCGTTAACGACAACCTTGGGGCAGCCCTTGATCCTGAGCTTCTCGGCGAGGATCTCAACAGCCTTTTTGGTGTTGCCGTAAACCGAGGTATAGGCGATCATAATGCCGTCGCTTTCAACCGAATAGCTTGACCATGTGTTGTAAAGACCAAGGTAATATCCGAGGTTTTCCTTAAGAACCGGTCCGTGAAGCGGGCAAATTATCTGAATATCAAGATTAGCGGCTTTTTTAAGAAGGTTCTGCACCTGAGCGCCGTATTTTCCTACGATACCTATGTAATAACGTCTTGCCTCGCAAGCCCAGTCCTCGTCAACGTCAAGAGCGCCGAATTTTCCGAAGCCGTCAGCCGAGAAAAGAACCTTGTCGGTGCTGTCGTAGGTTACCATGACCTCCGGCCAGTGAACCATAGGCGCTGCAACAAAGTTAAGCACGTGTTTTCCGAGCTCAAGTGTGTCGCCCTCTTTGATCACGATCTGTCTGTCCTCAAACGCCGTGCCGAAAAAGTTCTGCATCATTGTAAATGCCTTTGCAGACGAAACAATGGTGGCTTCGGGATAATTGTTCATAAAGTTTTTGATGTTTGCCGAATGGTCGGGCTCCATATGCTGAACGATCAGATAGTCAGGCTTTTTGCCGTCCAAAGCATCCTCAAGGTTATTAAGCCATTCGTGGGTAAAGTTCCGGTCAACGGTGTCCATAACCGCGATTTTGTCGTCGATAATTACATAAGAGTTGTAAGCCATGCCGTTGGGCACAATATACTGACCTTCAAAAAGGTCAATTTTATGGTCGTTAACGCCTATGTAACGAATATCCTGTGTAACGTTCATAATTATCCTCCGTTTTATTGCAGCAAGCTGCATCTTTGTAAATATCATAACATAAACAGTTGATATAATCAATCAATTTTATAAAATTTTACGGATTATTTTTTTGCGTTTTCAACAGTTAAGACGTTTTTCATATTCAACACAAAAAGACGCAAGCCCGTTATGCCGGACTTACGCCTTATCTTATTATTTTAACATTATATAAGCAACTGATACAGCTTTGTTTTGCTGTAAAAAGATATCAATGCAATTATTTTCTGTACAGCCTTTCAGTTTCATAGGCAGGCTCGGTCGTAACGCGAATGCCGAGCTTTTTAAGGGTGCGGGTGTCGGTTTCGGACAAAATTACCGTGGCGTGAGCCTCGGTATCACGCAGCTCGTGAAGCTTTTCCATCGCTGTTTTAGCCGTCGGATTTGTAATAGCCGACATCGAAAGCGCAATTAAAATCTCGTCGGTGTGAAGTCTGGGGTTTACCGAGCCGAAGCTTTCGACCTTAAGCTTTTGTATGGGTTCAATAACCGACGCGTCAATAATATCGACTTCCTTGGGAATACGGGCAAGGTGCTTTAACGCGTTTATCAGCATTGCCGAGCAAGCACCGAGCAGATTTGTGGTCTTTCCGGTTATAATTGTACCGTCGTTAAGCTCAATGGCAGCGGCAGGCGCTCCGGTCTGTTCGGCTTTCTCAAGCGCCGGAGCCACAACAGCTCTGTCGGCAATTGTAAGCTTGCTCTGTTTCATCAAAAGCCCTATTTTGTATGCTTCATCGGGATTTCCGATGCCCTTTTTCCGGTTTGACAGCGCTAAGTAATAGCGGCGGATTATTTCCTGATTGGCAGCGGCGCACACAGCGTCGTTGTCAATTATACAGTTTCCTGCCATGTTAACGCCCATGTCGGTTGGCGACTTGTAAGGAGATTCGCCCAAAATAAGCTCGAACATAGTGTTGAGCACAGGGAAAATCTCGATATCTCGGTTGTAGTTAACTGTGGTTTTTCCGTAAGCCTCAAGGTGGAACGGGTCAATCATATTTACGTCGTTCAAATCGGCGGTAGCGGCTTCATAAGCCACGTTAACAGGGTGCTTTAACGGCAGGTTCCAAATCGGGAAGGTTTCAAACTTAGCGTATCCTGCCTGAACACCGTGCTTGTGCTCATGGTAAAGCTGCGAAAGGCAAACCGCCATCTTGCCCGAGCCCGGACCGGGAGCCGTAACGACAACAAGACGGCGCGTGGTTTCCACATAGTCGTTCTTGCCGTAGCCGTTATCGCTGACGATCAGTTCAATGTCTGTAGGATAATTGGGGATAGAGTAGTGATGATAAACCTTAATACCGTTTTCGGTCAAATGCTTTTCAAAGTTGACCGTGGCAGACTGATCGGCAAAGCGAGTAAGCACAACCGACGGAACAAAAAGACCGCGGCTGCGAAACAAATCAATAAGCCTGAAAACGTCAAGGTCATATGTAATTCCCAAATCGCCCCTGACCTTGTTTTTCTCGATGTCGTCGGCATTTATAACTATCACAATTTCCGCGTCGTCTTTAAGCTGCATAAGCATCTGAAGCTTTGAATCCGGTTTAAATCCCGGCAAAACGCGCGAAGCGTGATAATCGTCAAACAGTTTTCCGCCGAATTCCAGATAAAGCTTGTCGCCGAATTCGGAGATCCTGTCCCTGATGTGTTGTGACTGGGTTTCAAGATATTTATTATTATCAAACCCTATTTTCATTTTTATGAACCTCCTATATTCCAAACACAAATACTTTGATATTATATCACAAAACATGATAAATAATAAAGTGTTTTGGCGAAATTTTTTGATTTTTTTCGAAAACTCAAGATTTTAAAATGGATAAAGTCCGTGAAAATTCCGTTTTTTGGCTTTTTACTACAAAAAACATTAAGATATTACAAGATATTTATAGAAGAAATAAATTTTTTGATTGACAAAATCCAAAAAATATTATAAAATTAACAAGTAGAATAGAATGAGTATAAATATACTATTTTGGTAATAAATGCGTTTTTTGGCATAAATTCGCATAAAAATAAAAATCAGGAGGAAATGAACATGAGTTCAAAAACAAATTTTAAACCCGGCAGGCGTTTATCCGGTATCATACTGGCTGCAATTCTTTTGGCGGTTACTGTTTTCGCGGCGCTTCCGTCGGCATCGGCAGAAACAAGCGAGGGCGTAAAAAAATGCATGGACAGCGTTCTTCAAATCAGAATGCAGTACCAGCCCGACAAGTCAGATGAAATTGTCGTTTCAAGCGGCAGCTGCTTTGTAGTTAATTCTTCAACCGTTTTGACCTGCGCTCACATTTTTGAGGGCAACGAGATAGTTGAGTATACCAAGAAAACCTACGGAAACGGCCATAAGTTTGACCGTGAAAAGAACGGAAAGAAAATTGAAGTTCTCGTTAACGGCGGTGCTCCCGTTCCCGCAACTATCAAAAAAATCATGGTAAAACAGGATTACGCTATCTTAAAGCTTGACGAGAATATTACAAGACCTTCTGTTACCTTCGGTTCAAGCGCGGACTCCGAGGTCACCGATAATATTTCAACCCTCGGTTTCCCGACACTCACCGGAATGCTTCAGGACAGCAAGACCTATTCCAATGACCAAATGTCTGTATCTACCAGTACAATAACAAGTAAAACAACAACCGACGGCGTTAAGTATTTTATGCACGACGCAATCATCGCTAACGGCGCTTCGGGCGGCCCCTTGGTTAATGAAAGCGGTCAGGTAATAGGTATTAACCTTTATCAGGACAAGGCGAGCAATTCCTCATCAAACTATTTCAGAGCAATTGAAACCGATCAAATTCTCGCCGTGTTTGATGACCTCGGATATGAATATTCAAAGGTGAACGGAACCGGTACAAATACCGAGGAAACAACAGTTGGCGAGACCTCCGAAGCCGTAGAAACAACAGTTGCTCCCGCAACTACACAGGCGGTTACCGATCCCACAGCGTTCGGAGGAACAAATAATAATAACAGCAACGGTCCCGACATAAAGCTTATTATTATCATTGCTATTGCGGTTGTTATTGCAGTAATAATCATTGTTATTCTCATTATCATATTCAGCGGAAAGAAAAAGAAAGATAAAGAAAAGAGCGCAGCTTCCCGAACCCCGAGCTTCAACGGTATGAATCCTCCCGGAGGATATCCCGGCGTTAACGGACCCGCAGCTCAGCCTCCTGTTCCGCCCTACACTCCCGCAAGACCTAATCCCGTGGTACCTGCGGAAGGCGCGAGTGAAACAACGGTTCTTAACGGCGGCGAAGGAGAAACAAGCGTTCTCGGCGGTCAGACCGGCGGCTTCAAAATGAAGAGAAGAAGAAACAACGAAACTATAAACATCGACAGATCTGATTTTATTATCGGTAAGGAAAGAAGAAAAGTAAGCTATTGCATCAGCGACAACAATTCCGTAAGCCGCACACACGCAAGAATCAGAGTAAGATCCGGCAGATGCTATCTTTCCGATCTCGGTTCAACCAACTGCACTTATATCAACGGAACAAAGCTTACTCCCAATCAGGAAGTCGTGCTTTCACCGGGAGATAAAATCAAGATTTCAGACGAAGAATTTGAATTCATAGGTTAATGTTCACAAGAGGGGATTATGAATTATTTAACAGCAGTACATACCGATATCGGTATAAGAAAAGACACCAATCAGGACTCAGCCCTCGTTATGGAGGCTGAGACTGAATTGGGACGCGTATTGCTGACTGTTATATGTGATGGAATGGGCGGCCTTGCTAAAGGTGAGGTCGCCAGTTCTGCTGTTGTTAACGCATTTGCAAATTGGTTTGAAAAAGAGTTTCCCATGGTTCTCACGTCGGGTAAAATCAGCGACGCTATTCATGAATCATGGGAACAAATCGTTTTTTCGTGCAATGATAAAATTTGCGATTACGGGAAAAAGCACGGTGTAAGCCTTGGCACAACCCTTGTTGCGTTAATGATAATCGGCGACCAGTATTACATCATCAATATCGGCGACTCACGCGTTTATTGTATTACAGACGGCGTATATTGTTTGACAAAGGATCAAACGTTTGTACAGCGTGAAATGGAATTGGGCAGAATGACATACGAACAGGCCATGAAAAGCCCGCAGCGAAGCGTTCTTTTACAGTGCATAGGCGCAAGCACCTTTATCGATCCCGAATTTTTAACAGGAAAGTGCAAACCGAATCAGGTGTTTATGCTTTGCTCGGACGGGTTCCGTCATGTGATCTCGGAACAGGAAATTTTTCACAGTATGAATCCGGGAGTGCTTGTTAATGAAAAGGTAATGCTTCAAAAGGAAGTTTTCCTTGTCGAGCTAAACAAGCAAAGAATGGAACGCGACAACATTACCGTTGCTCTTGTAAAAACTGTTTAGGAGGGATTTTATGCTTGAAATTGGTTCATTGGTAGACGGCAAGTATAGAATCTTGCGTGTAGTGGGAAGTGGCGGAATGAGCGTAGTTTACCAGGCGGTAAACGAAAAGGCAAATAAAATTTGGGCGATTAAAGAAGTTCGAAAGGACGGCGTTCAAAACTACGAGGTCGTTAAGCAAAATCTGATTGTAGAAACCGAGCTTTTAAAACGCTTCAATCACCCTAACCTCCCAAGTATTATCGACGTTATCGACGGCGACGGAACCTTCCTTATTGTAATGGACTACATCGAGGGTAACTCGCTTAAGGCAGCGCTTGAAAACGGCGCGCAAAGTCAGGATGACGTTATCGAGTGGTCAAAACAGCTCTGCGATGTTTTGGGCTATCTTCATTCCCGCAAGCCTCCGATCATCTACCGTGATATGAAGCCCGCAAACGTAATGCTTAAGCCTGACGGAAAGATTTCCCTTATAGACTTCGGTACGGCGAGAGAATTCAAGTCCACCAGCGTTGAGGACACAACCTGTCTCGGTACCCAGGGCTACGCGGCTCCTGAGCAATACGGCGGCCACGGTCAAACCGACGCGCGCACCGACATCTATTGCCTCGGCGCGACAATGTACCACCTCGTTACGGGACACAACCCGAGCGTATACCCTTATGAAATGCGTCCTATCCGCCAGTGGAACCCTGCGCTGTCCTCGGGACTTGAACGTATTATCCTTAAATGTACCCAAAGGAACCCCGACGACCGTTATCAGTCCTGCGCGGAGGTTCTGTACGCCCTTGATCACTACAGGGAGCTTGATGACGAAACAGAACGTAAGCAAAATATTAAGTGGAGGATGTTCATAACCACAATCATCCTGACACTTGTTATGGCTGTCGCCTCAGTCGGATTTGTTATCGCAAAGGGAATGACCGCTACGCAAACCTATGATTCTCTTATTGAAGAGGCAAGGCCGGTTGCAAGCAGTAATTTGAATGCTTCCATTACAGAAGAAGAAAAGCAGAAAGCCGAAGATTCGCTTATGAAGGCGATCAACGTTGACCCCTCAAATGTTGAAGCCTATAAAATGCTTATAGATGTTTACCTTAATGATAAGGTGTTATCCGTCGAAGAGTATTCAAATCTTGAAACCCTTAATTCCATGCACCGTGATAAATTAAAGGCAAAATCGGAATACGATTACATTAACAGTTTTGTAATTCCTTTAGCGGAAAGAGTGTTTTTCAACTTTGAACGAAAAACAGGTACATCGGGTACCGGTATCAAATCATCGGAAATTTGGTTTAAAACAGCTCTTGACTCAGGTCAGATCGCTGAGAAAAATCAAAGAAAGGTTGAGCTTCTTCACGTTATATCCGCAAACTACGGCGACGTAGGAAAGTTTCAGGGTACAGAAGTAGAATACGACAGCGACCAATACTGGTCAGACCTTGTCGGTCTTATTGATACCGATATCGCCAAAGAGACCAATACTCTTATAGCTTTGCGAATGTACAACTTTGTGGCGTCTGAAATTTACGACAATGTTGCCGATATGTGGAGTCTCAGCAACGTTGATGACGCGTCATATAAAGCAGCACTTCAAAAGATTAAAGCTGCAACCGAGAGAATCAAAAGTCTTAAACAATACAAGAATAATGAAAGTGAGCTTTCAAATTATTACAATCAAACCATAAGTATCTGTGACCGCGGAATTGAAGAAGGTCTCGGAAACAGCAAGACAGAAACAGAGGAGGGCAAATAAGTGGATTTACAAGTAATTGAAATTCTTAATTTACTCTTCTGGATTTGTCTCATTTTTGCAATCGTATTTTTCGCGCTTGCTGTTGTACAGTTTTTCGTTTTTGATATCAAAGGGATCTTTGACAAAAAAACCGGCCGTGCTCAGGCTAAGGCTATAAAGGAAATGGAAGCCGTTAACGAAAGCACGGGAAGGCTGAGAAAAGAAGGCAAGCCCCATACCTCAAAGCTCAGCGAATCGGAAAAACTGACAAAACGCGCTCCTGCCGTTGTTCCGCCTTCGCCGGAAAGCAAAAATAATTATTATGACGGAAATTCATCCGCCGAGGGCGCGAATGAAACCGATGTTCTCGTTTCGCCCGACGGTTCATCCGAAACGGATGTTCTAAGACAACCGGATTACAATGAAGCCGAAACGGATGTATTAAACCAGCCTCAATACAGTGAAGCCGAAACAAGCGTATTAGATCAGCCTCAATACAGTGAAGCCGAAACAAGCGTATTAGATCAGCCCTCTTCCGACGAAGCCGAGACAAGCGTTTTAAGTAATAACAATTACACCGAAGCCGAAACATCAGTTCTTTCTCAGGATATGGCTGACGGTTTAGCTGCCGGTGACAACGCTAAAGCCGGCATGAACGGCTTCAGAATCGTAAAAAAAGTTGTGCTTGTTCACACTAAAGAGTTTATTTAACGGATGCTTAACAGCAGACTCTGCTGTTAAGATATCCGCTTGTCAGGAGGATTAATTTGAAAAAGGACGTCTTTTTGTTCAGATTGTCATTTTCGCTGTTTGTTGTATCGGCACTGTCGATCATGCTATCCTTTTTCGGAAGCTACAAAAACGGCAACCCGGTCGAAATACTGTTTGCGGTGCTTACGGGTGTTTTGTTCTGGGGCGGTCTCGCGGCGGCAATTCTGACTCTTATAATGTTGAACAATCACAGAAAAACACAGGAGAAGAAAAATAAAACAAACAAAAAAAGAAACAACAGCTACACAATAGGGATAATCACATTTTTTTCTTGCAAAGAAGCTATGATTGCCGATATAGTTATGATAGCGTTGATTATTTTACTTGCGGTATCAATGTTCATTCCGTGGGCAGGTCAAGACATAAAAATGATTTTCGCATCACTGTTGCTCGCTGCGGTTTACGCGCACAGTATGCTAAACGGAGTGAATTATAAATATATAAAGAGCATAAACAAAAGGAGTGTAGAATAATGCAAGTCAGCTTTTCAGTTGCCAAAAAGTTATGCGCGTTGATTTTGTCCCTGCTCGTAATTATCGGGTCAATTCCGCTTTCTTACGCGGCAAGTCCGGCTCAGCAAACTGAGCCGACAAAGGGAGAGTCTACGCCTGATGAAGCGCAGGAGCCTTCAAACTCACAGGACAATGTTTCCGAGGAATATCCCAATATGACGGTTAACGACGGAGTAAAGTCATATAAGGACAGTCTCGGCAATATGTATTTTACCGGCAAATCTTTAAATGAAATCACCGTAAAAACCAAACCCGCGTCCGATCTTTTCAGCTCGCTCAGCAATGACATTGCCGAAAACAAGGACAGCATTACGGTAATTTTAAAGGACAGCTTAAATAACGAGTATTCACTCGGCAGCGACAGCAATTACTCAACAGAAAACAACAATCTGTTTACTGCGATTATTAAGCTTGCGAATAAATTTAAAGACGGACTCGAATCCGGAGAATATACTTTGAACATAAAGTACAGGAAAGACGATAACGATCATGAATTGTTCAATAAAAAGTTCAAGATCGTTAACGATAATCCCAAAATCTCCGATATTCAATACAACGGTCAGGCTAATTCATCATGGTCCGACAAGGATGTGACTGTTAATTTCAATGTTGATTCCGAAATAATCAAAAGCGTAAGTGTTGACGACGCCCCTGCAACGGGTTCAAACGGCAGCTACAGCTTTACGGCAACGGAATCAGGCAAGCATGTTATCAAAGCTACTGACGAGCTCGATCACTCCTCATCAAGTGAAATCGAGGTATTTGTAGATAAAACTGCGCCCGAAATTTCAGAACCTGTTTTCCTTGACGCGGAAGAAAAGGAAGTTTCGGCATGGACAAATAAGCCACTTAAGGTTAAGGTCGACATCATTGAAAAGGGTTCCGGAATAGATGCCTCAGCCCTTACCGTTAACGGCGAAGCTCCCGCAAGCTCAACCGCAAACGAAAACGGAATTACTTTGACCTTTAACGCTGATGAAAGAAAAGATTTTGTGATCAGCTGCAAGGATAAGGTCGGCAACGAAGCTTCAAAGACGATCCAAGGCGACAGCATTTTGATTGACAAAGAAGCTCCCAAGGCAAAAGATTTTACTCTCTCCTTTGAAAAAGCAGAGAACACGGGTGACAAGGTGCTTGAATTCCTTACCTTCGGCGCCTACAGCAATACCGATATCAATGTTACCGTCGATGTTGATGACAATAATATGTCGGAAACAGACGGCAGCAGTATTATGCTTTACGACGGCAATAACGCACTCGATAAGGTACCCGGAAAGGGAAATGTATTTGTCCTTAAAGCGCCCGAAAACGATGGTGAAAGCCACAGCTTTGACCTTAAGGTAATTGCGTCCGATACCGCCGGCAACACTCCCGAAGACAAGTTCAGCGTAGCGAAGGACGATGTAAGGACACGCATTTCCGAGGATGACGTAAAGGCTTTGAAGGATATGTCCGAAAAGCTTTATGAAATCGTTATTTCTAAGGTTGTGCCCGCTTTTAATGAGAATAAAATAGATGTAGACTTTGAAAAGAAAACCGAAAACGGCGATGATACTTATGTTACCGGCGACGGAAAGCTTGTTGTTACCGCGGAAGAATCTATTTCCGGTTTAAAGAAGGTTACCGCAAAGCTCGGGGATAAGGATGCGGAGCTTAAGCTCACTCCCGACACTACCGATAAAAATGAAAAGGTAAAAAGCATTAAAGCCGAAATGGAGCTCTCCGGTCTTAAATCGGGTACATATAAGGCTGTATTTACCGCAGAAGGCAACAGCGGAATGAAGTCTGAGATTGAAACCGAATTTAAGGTTGATAACGAAGGCCCGAAATTCAAAGATGATACTTTTGAATACTCAAATGCGGTCGAGAATACACAAATTTGGTCTAACAGCGATGTTGAGGTTTCATTTGAACTTTCCGACAGCACCGATGTTTCAAAAATAAAGGCAAAGTATTATAACAGCTCCAAGGTAAACGAGCCTGAAGATAAGGATTATACCGACATTGAAATGAACGGCGCCAAGGGTTCTTTCACGGTAAACGAATACGGAAAGTATACCGTAGTTGTTGAAGATGCGCTCGGCAATACTTCCAAGCTCGAAACCGAGAATATTAAATACGACAACACCGAGCCTGAAGTTGTCGACAATAAGTTTGAATACTCAAAGGATTGGACAAACGGCAGCGTAACGGTAAGCTTTAAAGCCAAGGATAATCCTGAAAACAACTCAGGCATCGAAAAAATCATGATTAACGGTACCGTCGAAGCAACCAAAACTGAGGATGGTTACAGCTTCCCGGCTGATGCTTACGGCGAGTACAAGGTTTCGGTATATGATAACGCAAAAAATGTTTTCAATACAACCGTATTCGTTGACAGCATCGATAAAATTGCGCCTTCATTTGAGAAGGTTGAATTTTCCGAGGCGAAAAATAAAAAGAACTATGGCATTTACAGCAACGAAGCTCTTACAATGACTCTTACCGTATTAAACGAACTCAACGCGGACAACAAAGGTTCCGAGCTTGATAAGGTTGAGATTCGTGAAAACGGCGAGGCGGTCGCTTCAAGCTTCAAAAATGAAAAAGACAATACATACACAATTGAGTATGTAATTACACCGGATAATAATATACACAACTTCTCATTCTATGCAAAGGACAAGGCAGGCAACGAGGTCACAAGAGATCTTAAAGATCCCGATCTTCCGGTAATAGTTGATGAGTCAGCCGAGGCGTCAAAGAAGATGTACGAAGTTGTAGTCACCGAACAGACAGCTAAAATCAGCGTGATCGGTGTGCAGTTTTCCGGAAAAAACAAGATAGTTGACGGAAATGTGGTTTATTCTGGCGACGGTACTTTTACCGCGACTATAAAAGACACGCTTTCCGGAATTGACAGCTATAAGGCTTACTTTATTGAAAAATCTTTAGTTGAAACCGATTCAAGCGGCGTAATAACCAATCTTGAATCCTTCACTCCTGTCGATGAGAGTAAGCTTTCGGATGATGATAATAAGGTTACCGAGAAAAAGATAACCTTTAATTCAACCGCTAAAGGTGTGCTTAAGAGCGGTGAATACGTTGTGGCTGTATTAGCTGAAAACCTCAGCGGCAATAAGATCCAGCGTTCGACAGAAGTTACTGTTGACAATGCTCCGCCTGCCGTTACAGCTTTTGAAATTTCTGTTAACGGCGGAAACAAAGATACAGTAAACAGCAAGGGAATTTATACCGCCGGAAAGGTTAATGTTACGGTTAAATGCACAGACGGTGCATATTCCGCCGGAATAAAAACAATTCAGCTTTATAACAACGACATTAAGATCGGCGAAAACTCAACCGGCAATTTCACTCTCTCCGATTACGGAGTATATAATCTTAAAGCGGTTGTAATTGACAATAACGGCAACGAGCTCGGTGCTCCCGAGGATTTAAGAACAAAGCAAGTTAAAGTTAACGGTAAAGATTTAGACATAGACAAGAATTACTTTGAAATTGTTTGTAACACAAAATCCGACGACACCAAGTACAGCGAGCCCGATTATAACTTCACCTATAAAGGCAACAATGTTTATAAGAGTGAAGAGGGCAAGGACGCGATAATAGTTGTTCCCGTTGAAAACACTGTCAGCGGAATCAAGTCTGTTACCACAAAAATCCTTAATTCAAAGGGCGCGGCTGTGGCAGCAGATACACCTTATTTTGAAAATCAAAAGAATGAAAAGAACACGAAATTTGATCCCGAAACAGATTTCAAACTTGTTTCCGAAGATGTTTGCCAGGATGTGAGCAAGCTTTCAAGCGGAAAGTATAAGCTTGAAATAACTTTAACCGACAACAGCGGTGTTATCACAGTCAAAAATTTTGAATTCGGCATCGACAAAGCTGCCCCCACAGTAGAAAGTATTTCTTTTGAAAAGGGTAACAGCTCGGGAGATAATTTGTTGAATCTTTTAACCTTCGGTCTTTATTCAAGCGAAAGCATCAAGGTGACTGTAAAAGTATTTGACGAAGATCCTTCCTCCGGTGTTGATACTTCCGGAATAGTACTTTCTTCAGAAAAGGGAAAATCGGTTACCGAAGACAAATTTGCGCAAATTTCCGGTTCAAATGAAGGCGAGCCGAATATTTACGAAAAGGTTTTCTATCTTAATGTAGATGATAAAGACGGCAGCAAATTCAATTATAATGACTTACAGGTTACTGCAACCGATATCTTCGGCAACACTAAATCAAAGCCCTACTATCAATCAAACAATATTTTTGAGGGTAAAGAGTATCAGCCGAATAAAACTTTTGATATCGTAGCGTCAAAACAGGTTCCCCAAATAGGAGAATTTAGTTACGATAAGGGTACTTACTTGGATGGCGTATTTTGTTCATCCGGCGGCCCGATAATCTCGTTTAATGTTAATGGCAAGGCTTCAAAGCTTCACTCTGTTCAAGTGCAGTTAAACGGCGTAGATGTTTCAAGCTATTGCACGGCAGACGGCAGTCCGCTTCCGGCTCAGTTTACCGATTTTGAAAACGTACTTGATAAAAGTAAAAACCAAGAAGTACAGAGCGTAGATGTTTCACTTAATACATCTGAACTTAATAATTTACTGAATAAAAACGGTGAAAATGAGCTTACTGTTTCCGCTACAGGAAATAATAATCTTCAGAGCGAATCAAAGACTGTTAAATTCAAAGTTTTTACAATCAAGCCTACTATCAAAGAGGGATCAATAAAATATAATACTAACTGGACTAATGGTAAAAAAGTTCCTGTAGAATTTACCGCTGTAGCAGGCAACAATAATAACTACTTAACAAAAATTGAGATTTTCACCAAAAAAGATGGAGTAGAGACAAGCTTTACAAGTAAAGAATACGATGTGTCAAAAAAATTAACAAGCATAGATTTTAGTTTTGCTGCTGAGCATTATGGTGTTTACTATGCCAAACTTACCGACTTTGTTGGAAATACTGTTGATGTTGAGATTGGCGAAATAAAGATTGATCATAGCAAACCTTCTATTGAAAAAATCAAACTTGACCCCATAAAAGATATGGGTTACGGTGGTTACAGCAATCAATCTGTAAAAATGACTGTATTTATTAACAATGCTCCAGATATACACGGCGGTCAATCACCTCTCGACGATAATGATGCAGTATCGGTAACAGTAAATGATGCAACTCCTGATTTTGAGGGACGTAATCCGGGAACAAATGAGTTTGTATTTACTATTAAACCACTTGAGGAAATAAAAAATGACCAGCTTCATGTGATTTTCAATCTCAAGGATAAAGCCGGAAATGAAATAAATGATTTAGATATTACTAAAGGCGATGTTGAGGTTGAAGTCAATAATATAGTGAGAAAAAACTTTGAAATTCTTTCAACTCTCCAAACGCCGCAAATTAATATTTTTAAAGCTGAATTTAGTACTAATGGTTGGATAGATATTAATCCTCCAATTAATGGTTCGTACAAAGGCGACGGAAAATTTACGGCTACTATATCAGAGGATCCGTCCGGAATAGATAAGTATTACGCTTATTTCCTTAGAACAAGAGATCTTCCCAAAGACTTTGATACTTCAAAACCCGACAAAGTTGATGAACTTTTAAAGGAAACACCTACAAAGAGTGAAACAGATATATCCAAAAAAGAAAAGGTAACAAACCAAATTGTTACATTCAAATCATTTGATGAGGGAAAACTTAAATCAGATGATTATACTGCGATTGTTGTAGCTTATAACCTCAACGGCAACCGAATTGCAAAAAGACTGGATATACATGTAGAAAACGAAGTTCCAACAGTCACAAAAGTTAATATCACTACTTCTACTGAAGAAGAAAGTGTCACTAATATTACTGAAAAGGGAGTGTATTCAAACAAGCCCGTATCAATTTCATTTGAAACAGCTGTTGGTGCTTACAATCTTCCGGTTGTGGATGTTAAGCTAAGCAATTCTGGCAAAACTGATAATATTTTCAAGGAAGAGGAAACAGGAAAATATGTTCTAAACATACCAGAAGGTGAGAAAACAGTAGTTTATAAAGACCTTAGAGCTTTGGCAATTGACAATAATAATAACCGAGCTTTAGTTAAAGATGAAAATGGCGATTATGTTAAAGATGAAAATGGCGATTATGTAGATAATCCTCAGAAATTCACTGATTTAAGCATTTTCGTTAACGGTAATCTCCTTGGCGAAAAACTTGGTGATTTTGAGATTGTTATCAACAGTGATGTAAACATGACTTTGAGTATGATTTTGTACATTCGGATTCAGAAGACTATAAAAATCATATTTTTGATAATCAAGATGGTAACACTGTAAAGGGCGAAATTACCGCACGGTTTACTAATGAAACTTCCGGTATATATAATGTTAGTTTAGCAGTTACTAATTCCAATAATCAATCTATTGATGTTGAAAAATTGTTTTCTGTGGATAAAAATGAAGATACAACTGATGATAATGGTAAAATAGTTCAAAGGAAAGCATCATTTGACGCAAGTGGATTATCTTCCGGTACTTATACAATTGTCTTTACTGTAACGGATTACTGTGGTGTAACCAGAGAATTTAGTAAGACAATAAATATTGATAACACTCCTCCGCAAATCAACAGTATTGTTTATCAAAAAATAGAAACCGGTTTTGATAAATTCCTGAATGTTGTTACATTTGGTCTTTACAGTAATACTTCAATTAAAGTTACCGTTAATGTTACCGATGCATCACCTTCGGTTGGTCTCAATGGCGATGCTATCAAACTGTATCACAACGACAAAAAATTAACGGCAGACATTAATAACAATGCTTATAGCAAATCATTTACTCTTAGTATTGGAAAAGATGAAACCGACAGTTTCTATAATGACTTACGTGTTGAGGTATCAGACAAATTTAATAACAGAGTTGAGGATTCTGTCAAAGCATTTAACAATTACCTTAATTCAGCGAAAGAAGATAATTTGATTTATATTGAAAACCAAGACTCATTTGATATTGTCTCAACCTCGAACAAACCTGTGATTTCAATGGATATTGCTTCAAGACCAAACTCTACAGCTTATTCCGAAAAAGGTGAGGGTTCTAATGTTAAGGAGACAAGTGGACGTTTCTTTGCCGATAAGCCAATCGTTAACTTTACCGCAACTGATAACGTATCAAAGTTGAGTAAGGTGACAGCAACCATTCAGCATCAGTCTGAAAATACAAAGAAGGATATAACCGAGTACATTACTATCACAAGTGGCGATACTTCAGACAACACTATCTTTAGTACCAAAGAAGGCAAAATTACAACAATTAATAATAATCTTGGCTTAAATAAAGATGTCAAAGATGATCAATATGTAAAAACGTTGTCTTGCAGTATTGACACGGCTGCAACAGGATATGTAACAAAGGATGGTAAATATACGGTTGAAATTATAGTTGTAAGCAACAATGGTAATAAAGATACAACTTATATGGATTTCAACTACGATTCAACCAATCCTGTAATAACAAGGTATGAGTTTAGAGATGAATTAGGCAAAGTACAATCTGAAGAAAAAATCAAATCTAACGCCGACAAGATCAATTATAGCTATTTCCTTAGAAGAGGGTCTAAAATCACAATAAGCGCAAACGATAATGTAGTTAACGGAGTTATCGGTTCCGGAACAAAGACAATCGTTCTTGAATTAACCGATTACGATAATAGCGATAAACCAAAGATAATTAGCAAAGATGTTGATGCAAACTCTACTGCTGTGTTTACGCTTGATGCAGACTTCCGGGGACATCTTAAAGCGTATGCCATAGATAATGTTAAAAATAATTCTAACGGTTCTCAATGGTATTCGCCGGATAATGTTGTCGCAGAGCTTGATAGTACATTTGATAAAAACACCGGCGCGTCATTTGATTATAATTTGAAAGCGAATCACACCGATGCATTTAACAACAAGCTCTTTAATAGTTCAGGACTCGTTGTTTCAATTGACGCATGGAGCAATTATGCAGGCGTAAAGACAGTTAACGTTTATGTGAGTGGTGACAAACTTCCCGAAGCTGGCTTATTAAAAACAATATCGGTCGATCATGCCGGTAATGTTACTAACGGTAGTGCTGCTGAACGTTTTGTTGATAACGGAAAAACTACCAATTTGGTAACTAAAGTCCATACTACAATACCAATCACTCATGATGTAAATAGCTATGAGATCAAACTTGTAATTACTGATAACGCAGGTAACGAAAAAGAAGTTACTAATGAAAAATTCAGCGTTGATACCACCAGGCCTACAGTAAGCGTTGTTCAATCTCCCGATCAAAGTCAGGGCAACCACGTTGGTTCGGATGTATTCTTTAACAGAGATGTGACGCTTGATATTACCGTAACCGAAGTAAACTTTGATCCAAGCCAATTTATTCCAAAGATTACAAATACTGACGGTACAATACCAACCCTTGTTCAAGTCTCTGAGTGGAGAAAAATGTCCTCAAGAGGAACTACTGTTCATAAGGCAAGATTCGTGTTCCACAACGACGGCGACTACACCTTTGACTGCTCGTTTACAGATATGGCAGGTCACAGAAATACCGAAAACAACTCAAAGAAGTTCACTGTTGACCAGACCAAGCCTGTGATCAACGAGATCACATATCAGTCCGAGGCTTCAGACGCTTACAAGCCTTACTTCAACAAGGACAGAACAGCTATCATCACTATCCATGAGCACAACTTCTATGATACATATGTAACCATCACTCCTAACTTAAGGACTGTGGATGGCTGGAAATCAATCGGTAACGAT
>CADAYK010000022.1 GCA_902792105.1 uncultured Ruminococcus sp. | reverse complement strand
TATGTCATGCGGTATTAGCGTTCTTTTCAGAACGTTATCCCCCTCTCAAAGGCAGGTTACTCACGCGTTACTCACCCGTCCGCCACTAAGTTAAAAATCCGTTGCCCCGAAGGGCTCCTTCAAATTAACTCCGTTCGACTTGCATGTGTTAGGCACGCCGCCAGCGTTCGTCCTGAGCCAGGATCAAACTCTCTAAAAATTTGTATCTCAACAGCTTATGCTGTTCAAATCTTTTTTCAGAGTTTTTAATCTCTTTATTCAGTAACATATCTTGTACTTTTTAGTGTGTACTCACTGTAATTTCCTTGAGTCTTTCCTCAAAGTTATTACGGGTTTCTTCTTTCTCTTATTGTTCAATTTTCAAGGTTCTGTGCGTCTGTTTCCGTAACAGCGCATGTGCTATTATATCGTAGATTTTATGATTTGTCAACACCTTTTTTTAAAAAATTTCAAAAAAATTACAGGCAAGTCCGGCAGGGGTATTTCCTGCCGGTGGAATTGCCTGAATTTATTAATCGTCAATTTTCAGAAGATCCTCTTTTTCGACCTTGCGCAGCTCTTTACGGTTGAGAATATCGTAAATCGCAGGAACGATATAGAGTGTCATTACGGTTGCGTACAGCAGACCGCCGATACAAACGACCGCGAGCGGCTGCATCATTTCGGCTCCGGTGCCGATTCCGAGAGCCATTACAGACAAGCCGAGAACGGTTGTCAGAGCTGTGATGAAAATCGGGCGCATTCGGGTTTTGCCTGCCTCGACGATCGCTTCTGTCCGCTGTGTGCCTTCAAGGCGCAGCTTGTTGATATAATCGACAAGCACAATGCCGTTGTTTACAATGATACCGCACAGCATAATAAAGCCGATCATTGAGACCACGCTTACATCAAAGCCGGTTATCAGCAGAGCGATAAAGCCTCCCGTAAATGCGAGCGGAATTGTAAACATAATGATAAACGGTGATTTAAGGCTTTGGAACTGGGCGACCATAATAAGATAGATCATGATAACGCCGAGCAGCAGCATAAGCGCAAGCTGGCTCATTGCCTCCATGGTCTGCTTGTCGGTGCCGGTAAACTCGTAGGAGAATCCCGCGGGGAGCTTGTAGCCTTCCATTATTTCCTTAGCCTTGTTTGTTACAGCGGTGAGCGACACTCCCTTTTTAAGCGTTCCGCTGACCGTCAGAGTACGCTTTTGATTCTGGCGGTTTATTGTGTTCATGGTTTCGGACTTTGAGATGTCGGCAATTGACGACAGCGAGGTTTTCTTTGTGTTGCCCTCGGCGTCGGTGTATTCAATTTGAATACTTCCTATTTTGTCTGCCGAAACCTTGTTTTTATTATCCTTTACAACGACAACGTTAAGGCTTTTTCCGCCCTCGGTTTTAAGCTTGGTGGAGGTTTTTTCCTCCGCCACCTTTGCCGCTACCTGCTGGAAAACCTGAGCCACGGTAAGGCCTTTTTGAGCAGCCTTCTTTTTGTCGACCGAAATTTTGATCTCGGGTGAGGTCGCTCCGATTCCGCTGTCTGTCTTTTCGACTCCTTCGATTTTTTCAAACTCCGAGGCTAAGTCCCGGGCTGTCTTTTGAAGCTTTTCGAGGTCTTCGCCGTAGATAAGCATCTGTAATCCGCCGTCGCCGAGCAGTGTTGACATACTGCCCGTTGAGCCGGCGCTGACCGTTACCTCGCCTTTTATGTCAACGAGGTCTTTTTTGAGCTTTTCGGAAATGTCGAAGCCTTTTTTGGTATTATCGGGCTTGAGCACGCCGTATGCTGTAAGGCTGCCGGCGTCGCTTCGGTCAACATTAGCGCCCAAAATCGCGGCGCCCATTGAGTTGCCTGCCATTACGCCCACGGTCTCGAACTCGGGATATGAATTGAGCACATTGCTGAGCTTTTCGCCCTCCTGTACCGTTTCCTCGAAGGTGGCGTTGTCATCAAGGTCAACACTGACCTGGATCTGAGTGCTGCTCATTTGCGGCATAAAGCTGAAGCCGCGCGCGAACGCCGCGAATCCGCTGCCCAAAAGCAGAGCAATTGCCGCAAGGACAGCTACAACCTTGTGGCGGAGCACAAAGCGGACGCTTTTATCGTAGAATTTAAGAGCTTTTCCTTCGCCGCCGTGCTTTTGCCGCCTGATTTTATTCAACATTCCCTGTCCCATTGCGGGAACAAGGGTAAGCGCTACGATAAGGCTTGCCATAAGCGAGTATGTTATGGTGAGAGCCATATCGACGAATATTTGCCGTGTGATTCCCTCGACAAATACGATCGGAGCGAAAACGCAGATCGTTGTGAGGGTTGAAGCCGCTATTGCTCCGGCAACCTGACGCGCTCCGTTGAGCGAAGCCTGAACGGCGTTGTAGCCCTTTGCGCGCAGCCGGTAGATGTTTTCGATAACCACGATCGAGTTGTCGACCAGCATACCGACGCCGATAGCAAGTCCGGACAGCGAAATCATATTGAGCGAGATACCGCTGAAATACATCATAACTATGGCGAAAACCACGCTGACGGGGATCGAGATCGCCACGATGAGCGTCGGCTTTATGTCGCGCAGGAAAATCAGCAGTATTATTATGGCGAGCGCCGCGCCTATAAGCAGGTTTTGGAGCACTCCGTTAACTACTATTTCAATGTAATCGCCCTGGCTGTAGAGCGGAGTAAATTCAAGTCCCTTAAACTCCCGCTCCAGCTCGTCGAGGGTAATGTTTATGTTGTCGCAGACTGCCGAGGTGGCGATATCGCTCTGCTTGCTGAAGCTGAGCACTACGCCGTCGCTTCCGTTGATTTTAGCGTAGATCTCTTCGGAATCGTCGGCTGAGACAACGTCGGCAACATCACTGAGCTTTACCACTCCTATGCCGTCGATCTTGGTGTCGAACAGCGCAAGCGACGAAAGCTCCTTTGTATCCCTTACCTCGTCGCCGACGCGCACCATATACTTATTATTATTGTCGTCGGTTATATAACCCGCCGGCATGGAAAAATTCTGTGCCGTGAGAATTGAAGATATATTGTCAAGCGTGACCGTCGCGTTGACGTCCGCCTTTTGCTTTGCTTCCTTCTTTTTGCTTGACAGCTCGGAAACATTTTTGTCAAGCTCGGTTTTCGCGGAATTGAGCTGTGTTACGGTGTTGTTCAGCTCGCTTTGCTTCGCGTTTAAGGTCGCAACGGTTCCCGACAGCTTAAAATCAGAGCTTGACTGCTGCTGACTTATTGTAGCGAGCGCCTCGTTGACCGTTACGGTGTTGTCCTCAAGGCCTTCGGCGGCTTTGTCGAGCTGCTCGACGCCCTCGTCGATAGCGGAAATCTGAGTTGACATGGTATCGAGGGTTTCGTCAACCTTGTCAATGGAGGTGCCCAGCTCGTCAAGCTTTGCCTCTACCTCCTCTATCGAGGAATTGACGGTTTTTAACGATTCGTTTACCTCGGTGATCCTTGCCGCTATTCCGTCGGTTTTTATTCCGAAGGGCTCAAGCTCCTTTTCGATCCTATCAAGCTCTGCCTTTGCCTCGGCGATCTCCTCGTCGGTCGCCTCGGCGTTCTTAAGGGCTTCCTTGACCTGAGTGTAGCGTGTGTTTAAATCGGAAAGCAGCTGCGAGGTCGATTCAAGTCCCTTCTTTTCCTCGACAAGCTCATCGTAGGTCGTTTTTATTGAAAGAAGAGTTTTATAAAGTGTTTCGAGAGTTGTTTTGTTTTGAAGCAGCGAAGCCTTTTGGTCAAGCAGCTTCATTTGCGCCGTGATTATCTTTGAACCGCCGTTGGAAGCGTCCTTTTGAGCGTCGGCAAGCTTTTGCGCAAGCTCCTCCTGCGCTTCGTTAACGTCGCTGATGGAGTCGGTGATCGTCTGCGAACCGTTTTTGGCAAGCTCGATGTTATTGTCGAGCTCCGCCTTTGCTTCGTTGAGCTTATCCTCTGCGTCGGCAAACTTTGAATCGAGCGCTGCGTTGATTTTTTTATTTAAAGCGTCAAGCTTTTTTTGAGAGATGATCACGCTTTCGCGTTCGGTAACGATGCCCTTGTCCGAAACCGAAGCAATACCGTCGATGCCCTCGAGCCTGTTCATAAGCTCGTCAGAGACAAAGTCGGAAATTTTCTGTCTGTCCTTGCCGTCGTAATCAACGGCTATCATCGCAACCGGCAGAATGTTGGGATTCGCTTTTATAAGAAAAGGCGAACCCACCGCGTCATCCCACGCGTCGGAAATCGTATCGAGGCTTGAACGGACGTCGATGGTTGCAGTGTCCATGTTCGTGCCGTCCTCAAACTCAATAAGGAGCATAGAATAGTTTTCCGCTGAGTTTGAGGTGATATGTTTGACTCCGTCAATTACCGAAACGGCGCTTTCAAGCGGCTTGGTAACCACGGTTTCAACCGTTTCGGGTGTTTGCCCCGCGTAAGGAGTAACGATAACCGCATAGGGCAAATCAAGATTGGGTAAAAGATCGGGAGTCATTTTCATAAATGAAACAACTCCCAGAACCAAAACCATTATTACCGCGACAAATACAGTCAGCGGTTTTTTAACGCTGAGCTTAGATAACATTGCATCTCCTTTTGTTACTAACGCGTTTTAGGTTTTAAGCCTGAATCAATACATACCGTGATTTCAGGCAGCTTACGCGCACGCTCCGTACTTTACGATGTCCACCATTTTGAGGTAACGCTTTTTAACGGTGTCATAGTCGAAGCCGTCAACAAAATACTCACGCACGGCACGGCGCAGTATGATCGATAAAATCTTGGTTACGTTATCAAAATAGGCGTCGTCCTGCTGTTTAAGATTCTTTCTTGACAGGGTTGCGAGCATGTTGTCTATTTCCTCAAAGCCGCTGCACTTTTTGCTGATATACTCGGCTACAATGGTGTTGGAGGAATAAAAGTTTGAGAACAGCTTTTTGAAAACTACTCCGTCCCTTTCTCCGCTGCCGAGCTCGGCAATAATAGTGAAGCATTCTTCAAAGGTGTAAAAAACATCGCCGCGCGAAACAGTAATGACCTCATTGACCTTCTGCTCAAAGGCTATCATATAATATTTGATGAGCACCTCGACGAGATCCATTTTATCATCAAAATACTGATAAAAGCTTCCGCGGGAAATATCAGCCTTCTTAATGATGTTATTGATACTTACCCTGCTTGTATCCTCGGCGGCGAATTCGTCTACTATTGCTTCTACAACCCTTTGCTTTTTCTTTTCAGGTAAATTATAAAAAGTGCTTTTGATCACTTTTTAACTCCCCTTTCTTTCTGCTTTATATTTTTTACATAACTGAAAACTTATGCTTACCGCCGGTCTGAAAAGTGAAATTATGCCGAGCTTTTTCATAGGCGGAAGGCAGCGCCGGGGGCGCATTTTTACAATCCGAATGTGCGGTACATAGTAATATATTGCCGTAACATACCACGTCACTCTATAGTATAACATTAATTGGTAAAAGTGTCAAGATTTTGTTGCGAAAACTCTTTATAATTATTTTATCACAGAAAATATTGTATATTTTTGTCGGATAAAGCATATTCAAAACTTTTAATCAGTGTTATGAAGCGTAATTTTATGAAAAAAATAATAAAATAAATCCCGAAATTGAACAAAACCCCGGAATTGTATGCTGTGCTTGCCTTAAAACGGAAAATCCGGAAGCGGTAATACTTTTCTGCTGATATGCAAAAGCCCGTTTTTACCCGACAAAATACTATATAAGCAATATATACAGTATTTATTAATATTATATTATAAATATAGTCCGTGTCAATCCTTTGCGCCATTTTTATTTGTATTTTTTTGATAATTTTTTTGCTTAATTTCAATTTTTGCCAGAAACTATACAAATTCATTGATGTGCATAAAAAACAGTGAATTTTTTGTTGCATTTTATGCGTCAATATGATAAAATAAATTAACTATGGTGTAACTTATACATAGTTACAATTAATGAAAGGAGCGTATTATGGCAAAGGATATGTTGGACGCGATTTGCGACGCTGAAGCAAGGGCACAAAACAGCGAGCTAAACGCTAAGCAGACCGCCGCGCAAATGGCGGCAAAGGCTAAGCACGACGCCGCGGAGCTTATTTCGGATCGTGAGAAAAAAGCCCGGGCAGAAGCGGACCAAAAGCTTGAAAAAGCCAAAGCCGACGGCGAAAAAACGGTTGCCGAAGCTGCCGGTCAGGCGCAAAAGAAATGCGGTGCGATATCTGCCGCCGCAGACAAAAACCGCGGCAAGGTTATCAAAAAGGCGGCTGACGCTCTGCTTGGCTAAACGATGACATTTAAAGTGTGGTGATGCTATTTGGCAAAATTAAAAATGAAGTCCGTCAGGATTATCGCCCTTAGGCAGGACAGAAAACGGCTGCTTGAGCATCTTCAGGACAGCGCTCTGATCCAAATAAGGAAGAGCGAAAAATCACGCGACGGATTCAAACGGGTTGACTTAAGCTCGCAAACTCAGGTTTTTGAAAGAAACGTCGCCCTGAGCGAACAGGCTTTAAAGATACTCAACTCGGTTTCGCCCCAAAAGGGAGGAATGCTTGACTCCTTTAAAGGAAGACAGGAGGTCGATCCCGATGAAATCGGTGTTATCGCCTCAAAATCAAAAGACGTTATAGCGGTTTGCTCGCGGATCTCTGAGCTTGACAAAAAGCGTTCCGACAACGACGCCGAGCAAATCAGGATCAAAACTCAGCTTGCTCAGCTTGAAGCATGGCAAAACCTTGACATTCCGCTTAACACGACCGAAACCCGGTCGACGGCGGTGTTTATCGGAAGCTTTCCCCAAAAATACGACGAGGGCGGGCTGAAAACGGCGCTTGCCGCCGAAAACCCCAAGCTTTGCTTTGAGCTTGAGATCCAGCACAGCGAGCAAATGATGACCTGCGCGGTCGTTTTTGTTCCCAAAAGCCAAAAGCAAATGGCTGAGGAAGCTTTAAGAGCGCTCAGCTTTTCAAAGCCTATGAGCCCTACAAGCAAGGTGCCCAAGACAAAGACCGAAAAGCTGCGTGAAAAAAGCGAAAGGCTTACAGCGGAAAACGAACAGCTGCTTGAGGAGATCAAAACCTATGTTGACAGACGCGGCGACATTCAGGTTACTCAGGATTACTTCCGCATAAGAGCCGACAAATACAACGTAATAAACAACCTTGACCACAGCAGATACGTGTTTATCATCGAGGGATACATTCCCGAGGAGGACTGCGGAAAGCTTGAAGAGCTTTGCACAAGGGTGGCTACCTGTACGGTTGAGTTCTCCGACGCGGGCGACGACGCTCCGGTAAAGCTGAAGAACAACAAGTTTGCCGAACCGGCGCAGGGAATCCTTACCATGTACTCTCCCCCGGGAACCACCGACATTGACCCGACGCCCATCCTTGCGTTCTTCTTCTATTTCTTCTTCGGAATGATGTTTTCGGACGCGGGCTACGGCATTTTGATGGTAATTGCCACTTCGCTGATGATCAAGATCTTTAAGCCCGACAAAAAGATGAAAAACAACCTGCTGCTGTTCCGTAACTGCGGAATTTCAACAACGCTGTGGGGACTTGTTTTCGGAAGCATCTTCGGCGACGCTCCGGCTTCGCTGTACGGCTATTTCACAGGCACCCCGATAACAATGAAAGAGCTTCTTCCTTGGTATACGCTTGACCCGCAAAAGGACGCGCTGATGCTTATGATCGTCAGCATAGCCTTCGGACTTGTACATATTCTTGTAGGCATGGGCTGCAAGTTCTACATCTGCATTAAGCAAAAGGACTGGGGCGGAGCGTTTTTCGACACGGGACTTTGGATGCTGCTGCTTATCGGCATCGCGATTTTGGCTGTAGGCATGCTGGCTGTTCCGCCGCTTACTATCGTAGGCGCGGTAATATCGATAGGCTGCGCGGTAGGACTTCTGCTTACCCAGGGCAGAAAGAAAAAAGGAATTGTCGGCAAAGCGGTCGGCGGCGTTGCCTCGCTTTACGACATAACGGGCTACATCAGCGATTTGCTGAGTTATTCGCGTCTTTTGGCGCTCGGTCTTACCACCGGCGTTATGGCGCAGGTTTTCAATATGCTTTCAACAATGATGGGCAAAAGCGTGGTCGGCTTTATATTTATGGTAGTAATATTTATTGTCGGACACCTTGTTAACATCGGACTCAACGCGCTTGGTTCTTATGTTCACACAATGCGCTTGCAGTATGTTGAAATGTTCAGTAAGTTTTATGAGGGCGGCGGCAACGAATTTCAGCCGTTTTCGCTTCAAAGCAAATATATAAAAATTCAGGAGGATAAATAATCATGGATGGTATGTTTTTCGCGCTTTTAGGCGCATCACTCGCAACAGCACTTGCAGGTATCGGCTCGGCAAAGGGCGTAGGCGGCGCTGCTCAGGCAGCTATGGGAGTACTCAGCGAGGACTCTTCAAAATTCGGTAAAATGCTGGTTCTTACACTTCTTCCCGGTACACAGGGACTTTACGGCTTCATCGTAGGCTTCCTTATTCTGGTAAGCTGCGGCGTTTTGGGCGGCAGCCTTCCCACCATGGGACAGGGACTTGCGTTCCTCGGCGCTTCACTTGCAATCGGACTTGGCGGTCTGTTCTCGGGTATTGCCCAGGGTAAAGCGGCTGTTTCGGGTATCGCCATGACAGCCAAGGACGACGCTAACTTCTCAAAGGGCATGGTTTCGGTTACTCTGGTTGAAATCTACGCTCTTCTCGCGTTCATCGTATCACTCCTCGTAGTTATCACCATCCCCGGCCTCAAAATCTGATAAAAGCAAATAATAACTACACAAAAGGAGGACGCGTATGAACGGCGGTGACAAAATAATTGAACGCATTATGGCGGACAGCAAAAAGTCGGTTGACGAAATTATGGCTCAGGCGGCAAATGAATGCAGCGCCGTTATGCAGGAGGCGGAAAAAACCGCTGACAAAAACACTGCGGAAATCAACGCGAAAACAGCGGCAAAGCTCAGGCAGATCGAGGCGTCTTCAAAAAGCCGTGCCGAGCTTGAAACCCGCAACGCGCTGCTGAAACAACGCAGAAAAGAAATTGACAAAACCGTTGAGGCTTTGCATGATTACCTGCTGAACCTCGGCGACAGGGAATATTTTGACGCGCTGTACAGACTTGCCGCGCAGCTTAAGGGCAAAAGCGGCGAGATTTTCCTCAACAAAAAGGATCTCGGCAGGCTTCCCTCGGATTTTGAAAGTGTTATCAGGGAAAAAGGCCTTGACGCAACAGTCAGCAAAACCCCTGCCGACATTGCGGGCGGCTTTGTGCTGAAAAGCGGAGACATTGAGGAAAACATGGAGTTCGGCGCGCTTATCGGCTCTCGCAGAGACGAAATCGAGGACCTGATCAACCGCGAGCTGTTTGCTCAGTAAGGGGGACATATGGATTTATCGTATGAATTTTCCGTCGGTTCTGTCAGAGCAAAGGAAACCTCGCTTTTAAACGCCCAGGACATTGAACAGCTTTTGTCGTATCAAAACATGCCGCAGCTTTGCGCGGCTTTAAACGACAAGGGCGTCGGCGACGGCGGCACGGTTGAAGAAATTTTGCGCGACCGTACCGAAAAAACCTGGGCATACCTTAAAAGTGTAGCCCCCGATTTTGAAATTTTCAGACCTTTTATTATTTCAAACGACATTCACAACTTTAAGGCGGCGCTCAAGGGCACGATGGCAGGCCGCGAATACCGCGGACTTATGCTTGAGCCCTGCGCTGTTGACCACAACAAGGTGATCGACGCGGTCGAACACCGCAAAACGAGCCTTTTGCCGGAATTTATGCAGAAGCCGTGCGACGAGGCTTACGAGCTTTTGGCGCACACGGGCGACGCACGTTTGGCAGACAGCGTTATCGACAAGGCTGCAATGGAAGAAATGCTGAGGCTTTCAACGCAATACAAGTCCGAATTTTTAAAGAATTACTTTGAAACACTTGTGTTTTACTCCAACATAAAAACCGCGATACGCGCGGCACGCACAGGCGCAGGCAGGGATTTCCTTAACAAAGCGCTTTGCGAGGTTTCGGGCTTTAACAAAAGAGCGGTGATCGAGGAAGCCGTTAAGGGCAGCGAATATCTTATCGGCAGTCTTGAGAAAAAGAGCGACTACGGCGTTGACAAGGCTATGGAAGCCTATAAAAAATCGCCCGCCGCTTTTGAAAAATATGTCGATGACAGGCTCATTTTGATGGCAAGGGAAGCCTGCAAACGCGCAAGCGAGGGCGCCGAGCCGCTTTTGGGCTACTATTTGGGATGTGAAGCCGAAAACAAGGTTATTCACATTATTTCAAGCGGGATCCGCACGCGCACAAACGCGGAAATAATCAGGGAAAGGCTGCGTGAAATATATGGCTAAGGGTATTGCCGTTATCGGCGACAGCGAAAGCATAAAGGGCTTTTCAGCCGTGGGACTCGACATCTTCCCCTGCGACGATTCCGAAGGCGCGGGTCAGCTTATAAGAAGACTCGCGGACAGCGACAGCTACGCTATAATTTACCTTACCGAGGAGCTTTACAACTGCTCGCAAAAGGAGCGCGGCCGCTATGAAGAAAAGCTTACGCCTGCCATTATCCCGATCCCGGGGGTAAAGGGCAACTCGCAGACAGGCAGACGCCGTCTTTCGGGCTTTGTTGAAAAGGCCGTAGGCTCTGACATTATCTTCAACAATTAGAGGTAACTTACTATGAATAAAGGTATTATATCTAAAGTCGCAGGCCCTTTGGTTATTGCCGAGGGAATGCGCGACGCCAATATGTTTGACGTTGTGCGCGTCAGCAGCCGGCGTCTTATCGGCGAAATCATCGAAATGCACGGCGACAGAGCCTCGATCCAGGTTTACGAGGAAACCTCCGGTCTCGGCCCCGGCGAAGCGGTTGAAAGCACGGGCGCTCCGCTGTCGGTTGAGCTCGGCCCCGGTCTTATCGGCGCTATTTACGACGGTATTCAGCGTCCGCTTAACGAGATCATGAAGGTCGCCGGAACAAACCTGAAAAGAGGCGTTGACGTTCCTTCGCTCGATCACAAAAAGAAGTGGAAGTTTGAAGCCTGCGCCAAAGAAGGCGACAGGGTTGCGCCCGGCGACGTGCTCGGAACGGTTCAGGAAACCGCTGCCGTACTCCACAAAATTATGGTTCCCAACAAGGTTTCGGGTACCGTTAAAAGCATTAAAAGCGGAGAATTTACTCTTGACGACGTTGTGGCTGTTATCGAAACCGAAAACGGCAGCACCGAGGTCAAGATGTTCACAACCTGGCCTGTCCGCGTCGGCAGACCATACAAGAAAAAGCTTTCTCCCGACATTCTGCTCACCACCGGTCAAAGACCTATAGACACCCTGTTCCCCCTTGCAAAGGGCGGTGTTGCGGCTGTTCCCGGTCCGTTCGGTTCGGGTAAAACCGTTGTTCAGCACCAGCTTGCAAAATGGGCTGCCGCCGACATTATCGTATACATCGGCTGCGGCGAGCGCGGCAACGAGATGACCGACGTTCTCAACGAATTTCCAGAGCTTAAGGATCCGCGCACAGGCAACTCGCTTATGGAAAGAACCGTGCTTATCGCCAACACCTCCGATATGCCCGTTGCGGCGCGTGAGGCTTCTATCTATACGGGTATCACCATTGCCGAATATTTCCGCGACATGGGCTACACCGTTGCTCTTATGGCTGACTCTACCTCGCGCTGGGCTGAGGCTCTGCGTGAAATGTCGGGCAGACTTGAGGAAATGCCCGGCGAGGAAGGTTATCCGGCTTATCTCGGCAGCCGTCTTGCGCAGTTCTATGAGCGCGCGGGCCGCGTGCTTGTAAACGGTACAGAGGACACCGAAGGCGCGCTGTCGGTAATCGGCGCGGTATCGCCTCCGGGCGGCGACATCTCGGAGCCTGTATCGCAGGCTACGCTGAGAATCGTAAAGGTATTCTGGGGTCTTGACGCAAACCTTGCTTACAAGCGCCACTTCCCTGCCATCAACTGGCTTACGTCCTACTCGCTTTACACCGACCAGCTCACAAAGTGGTTCGCGGAGAACGCCGCGCCCGACTTTATGGAGCTAAGAGGCAGACTTATGGCATTGTTACAGGACGAAAGCGAGCTTCAGGAGATCGTTAACCTTGTAGGTATGGACGCGCTGTCCGCGCCCGACCGCCTAAAGCTTGAAAGCGCGCGTTCCATACGCGAGGACTATCTGCACCAGAACGCCTTTGACCCCACCGACACCTACACCTCGCTTCCTAAGCAGGTGCTTATGATGAGAGCGATTTTGAGCTATTACGACAAGGCTCTTGAAGCTCTTAACAGCGGAGCAAACATTGAATTGCTTGTTAATATGCCTGTTCGCGAAAGAATAGGACGTTTTAAATATGAGCCTGAAAACAAGATAAAAGCTGAGTTTGAAAGCATTCAGGCGCAAATGCAAAGCGAAATTGACGACGTACTGAGAAGGAGTGATGACTGATGCCGAAGGAATACCGTACAATACGAGAGGTAGCAGGTCCTCTGATGATGATCAGCGACGTTGAGGACGTAAAATACGACGAGCTCGGCGAAATTGAGCTGCCAAACGGCGAAACACGCCGCTGCAAGGTGCTTGAGGTTGACGGCAGCAACGCGCTGGTTCAGCTTTTTGAATCGGCAGCCGGAATTAACCTTGCGGATTCAAAGGTAAGATTTTTGGGACGCAGCATGGAGCTGCCCGTTTCCCCCGATATGCTCAGCCGCGTATTTGACGGCTTGGGCAACCCGATCGACGACGGCCCCGCGCTTATTCCGGAAAAGCGCCTTGACATTAACGGCACGCCGATGAACCCCGCGGCAAGAAACTATCCGCAGGAGTTTATCCAGACAGGCGTTTCCGCTATAGACGGTCTTAACACACTGGTAAGAGGACAGAAGCTGCCGATCTTCTCCGCTTCCGGTCTTCCCCACGCCCAGCTTGCGGCGCAGATCGCGCGTCAGGCAACGGTCAGAGGCAAAAACGAGCAGTTTGCCGTTGTTTTTGCCGCTATGGGTATCACCTTTGAGGAATCAGACTACTTTGTTCAGTCCTTTAAGGAAACCGGCGCTATCGACCGTACCGTTATGTTTGTAAACCTTGCGAACGACCCGGCTATCGAGCGTATCGCCACTCCGAAAATGGCGCTTACCGCCGCCGAGTATCTCGCGTTCGATCTGGGAATGCACGTTCTTGTAATTATGACCGATATCACAAACTACGCCGACGCTCTGCGTGAGGTTTCAGCCGCGCGCAAGGAGGTTCCCGGCAGACGCGGATACCCCGGTTATATGTACACCGACCTCGCTACGCTTTACGAAAGAGCAGGAAGATTAAGAGGCAAGGAAGGCTCAATTACACTTATCCCGATCCTCACCATGCCCGAGGACGACAAAACCCACCCGATCCCCGACCTTACGGGCTACATCACCGAAGGTCAGATCATCCTCAGCCGTGAGCTTTACCGCAAGGGCGTTACTCCGCCGATCGACGTTCTTCCCTCGCTTTCACGACTCAAGGACAAGGGTATCGGTCCCGACAGGACCCGTAAGGATCACGCCGCAACAATGAACCAGCTGTTTGCAGCCTATGCACGCGGCAAGGACGCCAGAGAGCTTATGGTAATTTTGGGCGAAGCGGCGCTGACCGAAATGGATAAAAAATATGCCGAATTTGCCGAGGAGTTTGAAAGACAATATGTTTCTCAGGGTTACGAGGCAAACCGCAGCATCGAGGAAACCCTCGACATCGGCTGGAAGCTGCTGCAGATTCTTCCGCGAAGTGAACTAAAGCGAATCAAGGACGATATGCTCGACGAGTTTTACGGAAAGCAGTAAGAATTGTTTATCGGTTCTTCATTGTGAAGCAAATTCATGTTATCAGACAATTCATTCGCAACGCGAAATTCATGTTGCCTGCAACAATTCATCCGGAGGAATTAAATTGGCGGATATTGTCAGCTTCAATAAGAACAGCAAAGCATAATTCTCCTGTTGCTCAGGAATGAATTGTGCGATGCACATGAATTGTATAAATACATGAATCGGTCTTTGACCATGAATTGCACTTCGTGCATTAATGAGGTAAAAAATGGCTATAATGAATGTTAATCCCACGCGTATGCAGCTGAGCAAGCTGAAAAAGCAGCTTATTACAGCGGTGCGCGGACATAAAATGTTAAAGGACAAGCGCGACGAGCTTATGCGCCAGTTCCTTGACCTTGTGCGCGAAACCAAGGATTTGCGCGAAAAGGTCGAGACTGAGCTTGAAAACTGCAACGCGCATTTTGTTAACGCCAGCGCCGTTATGAGCAAGGAAAGCCTTGACTGTTCGCTTTTAAGCCCAAAGCAGAGGCTGAGCGTTGAGGTGGGCGCAAAAAACGTTATGAGCGTTGAGATCCCGCAGTTTGAAACCTCGGCGAGAACAAGCGGCGAGGGTGACATCTTCCCCTACGGCTTCGCGTTCACGTCCTTTGAGCTGGACGACGCGGTGCAAAGCCTTGACACCGTGTTGCCCGACCTGATAAAGCTTGCGCAGTATGAAAAAAGCTGCGAGCTGATGTCCGCGGAAATTGAAAAAACGCGCCGCCGCGTTAATTCGCTTGAGCACGTTATGATTCCGAGGTATCAGGAAACAATCAAATATATCTCGATGAAGCTGGAGGAAAACGACCGATCAAGCCGTACAAGGCTGATGAAGGTCAAGGATATGCTGCTTGACAAAGCGCATCACTATTCAGCATAAATTCAGGGGTTCAGTCTTTCGGCTGAACCCCCTTTTTTCATATACCCTGCTATTAGTCTGTGTTAAAAGCAAACTTTCCGTCGATGTAATCGCAGGATACGCTGCTGTTTTCGGTGATTTTGCCGTCGAGCATCTGCTCCGAGAGCGGGTCCTCGATCTCGCTTTGGATCGCCCTTCTGAGCGGTCTTGCGCCGTAAGCGTCGTCAAAGCCCTTGTCGGCGATAGCGGTCACAGCCGCGTCGGTGAAGCTGATTTTAATGTTCATGTTCTCCAAACGCTTTGCAAGGGTGCCGAGCATTTTGGACGCGATCTGCTTGATTTCGTCCTGAGTGAGCTTGTTGAACATGATAATGTCGTCAACGCGGTTCAAAAACTCCGGACGGAACAGCTTTTTAAGCTCAGCCATAACCAGCTCCTTGGTGTCGGTTTTGGCTTCGCCGCCGTCCTCCTGAGCAAAGCCGAGCGACTTGTGCTTTTCGGTGATCAGCCTTGCGCCTACGTTTGAGGTCATGATGATGACCGTGTTTTTAAAGTCAACCGTTCTGCCCTGGGAATCGGTGAGTCTGCCGTCCTCGAGGATCTGCAAAAGCATATTGAAAACGTCGGGGTGAGCCTTTTCGATCTCGTCAAAGAGGACTACCGAATAAGGCTTTCTGCGAACCTTTTCGGTCAGCTGTCCGCCCTCGTCAAAGCCGACATAGCCGGGCGGTGAACCGATGAGCTTAGACACCGTGTGCTTTTCCATGTACTCGGACATATCGAGGCGGAGCATAGCGTTTTCGTCGCCGAACATCGCCTGAGCCAGCGCCTTGCAAAGCTCGGTTTTACCTACGCCCGTGGGACCGAGGAAGATAAACGAGCCTACCGGACGCTTGGGATCCTTTAATCCTACCCTGCCGCGGCGGATCGCCCTTGCAATTGAGGAAACCGCCTCGTCCTGACCGACAACGCGCTCGTGGAGAACCTGCTCCATGTTGAGCAGGCGTTCGCTTTCCTCTTTCGTGAGCTGAACTACGGGAACGCCTGTCCAGTCGGAAACGATCCTTGCTATTGTTTCGGCGGTAACCTCGCCGCAGTTGTCCTTCATGCTGTCCTGCCACTGTTTTTTTGCCTCGTCAAGACGCTTCTGAACATCCTTTTGCTCGTCGCGGAGCTTTGCCGCGCGCTCAAAATCCTGCTCGTTTACCGCGCTCGCCTTTTCCTGCTCAAATTTCTTGATGGTGTCCTCGAGCTCCTTGATGTTTTCGGGCGAGGTCATCGAAGCCAAACGCACCTTTGAAGCGCCCTCGTCGATAAGGTCGATAGCCTTGTCGGGAAGGTAACGGTCGGCAATGTAGCGCGAGCTGAGGTTTACCGCCGCGTCAATTGCTTCGTCGGTGATTTTAACCTTGTGGTGAGCCTCGTAACGGTCGCGCAGACCTTTTAAGATTTGCACAGCCTGCTCGTTTGTGGGTTCGCCGACCTTTACCGGCTGGAAACGTCTTTCAAGCGCGGCGTCCTTTTCGATGTACTTGCGGTACTCGTTGAGTGTGGTTGCGCCGATCACCTGAAAATCGCCGCGTGCCAGCGAAGGCTTTAAGATGTTAGCCGCGTCCGCGCTGCCCTCTGCCGCGCCCGCACCGATGATGGTGTGAAGCTCGTCTATGAACAAAATCGTATTTTTACTGTTTTTGACCTCGTCGATAGCCGCTTTAATGCGCTCTTCAAAGTCGCCGCGGTATTTCGCGCCCGCGACCATGCCGGTGAGGTCAAGGCTTACAACGCGCTTGTCGCGGAGAATTTCGGGCACGTTGCCCTTGGAGATCTCAAGCGCTAAGCCTTCGGCAACCGCTGTTTTGCCTACGCCGGGCTCGCCGATGAGCACCGGGTTGTTCTTGGTTCTTCTCGAAAGGATCTGAACCACGCGCTCGATCTCCTTTTCCCTGCCGATAACAGGGTCGATCTCGCCGTTTTTGGCGGCTTTTGTGAGGTCTCTGCCGAATTTGTCAAGGGCGTTTTCGCCGCCCTCGCCCTGCGCTCCCTGAGCGGAAAAGCCCTCGGCTGCGTCCTGAGGAATGCCGCCGTTCTGCATTGAGCTGCCGATCGTCTGAACCAGACGCTCGCGGCTTACGCCGAGCTCGTTCAAAAAGCTTACGGCGTAGCTGTCGGTTTCGGATATTACCGCCAAAAGGAGGTGCTCGGTGCCCACATAGCTTGCGCCCATTCGTGAGGACAGGCTGATCGCGGACTGCAAAACACGCTTTGTGCGCGGAGTGAAGTCGCCGGGACCGAGGTTTGTCGGCGAGCCCTGACCATCGGTGCCTATGATTTTTTCCTCGAGCGCCTGAGCGGTCACGCCGCAGGATTTAAGCGCCGCAGCCGCAACTCCGGTGCCCTCGTTGAGCAGTCCGAGCAAAACGTGCTCGGTTCCCACATAATTGTGTCCGGCGTTTTGAGCGGCTTCAACCGCCAAATTTACGGCTTTGTTTGCCTTTTGTGTAAATCCCTGGATCTGAAACATACATATACCCCCTTGTTATCTGTGAACTGAAAACTTATGAAAAAATTTGCAATGAATTAAAACGTTTTTAGTTTATTAAACGTCTTAATAGTATAAAAATCAATTAAGCCTTTTTTGAATGAGCTTGGCTCTTTGTTCGTCCCTGTCGTGAGGACTTAGGCTTTTGCCGAGCGCTACCGACAATGTTGCAGGCTCAACATCGAGCATAAGCCTGTCGATCACCGCGCTGTCAATGTCCTTTATTTGTCCGGACTCTATTCCGAGGCGCACGTTTGACAAAAGCTTAAGCGCTTCACCGTGCTCAATGAGCTTTGCGTATTTTAAAACGCCCAGACTGCGGCTGATCGTGTCCTGAACCTCGATGCTTTCGCAAAGTCTTTCACGCGCCTGCTCCTCCTGAGCCACAAGCTGAGCCGTGATGCTCTTAAGGTTTTCGATAGCGGCTTTTTCTGAAATTCCCAGAGTTACCTGGTTTGAAAGCTGATAAAGCGCGCCCTGAGGTTCGGTGCCCTCGCCGTGAGCTCCGCGGATAGTGAGTCCGAGCTTGCTGAGGTTGCCGGCGATCCTGCTGATAGCGCGGCTTTTTTCAAGCGCCGGAAGGTGAAGCATGACCGAAGCCCTCATGCCTGTGCCGAGGTTTGTGGGGCACTGGGTAAGATAGCCCAGCTTTTCGTCAAAGGCAAAGCTAAGGTTTTCGTCAAGCAGGGTGTCAAGCCTGTCTGCTTCTTTGTAGGTTTCTTCAAGCGACAAGCCCTTTTTTATAACCTGAAGCCTGATATGGTCCTCCTCGTTGAGCATAATGCTAATGCTTTCGTCCTTGCTTAACAGCAGCGCCCTGCCGTCGGATTCGCTGATGAATTCGGGGCTGACAAGCCTTCTTTCAACCAGCGACACCGCCCGACGCGGATTTAAGTCGCTTATCTTAATAAAGTGAAAATCATTGGCTATTGCGCTGTTGCTTTCGGTGATTGCCTTTTTTACAAGCTCGATCACCTTTTCCCTGTCCTGCTGTGACAGCTTGCAGGGGAACGGATAGTCCTTTAAGTTGCGCGCAAGGCGCACCCTTGTTGAAATTACCGTGCTCATGACTGCGCCTCCGTTTCCTTGATAATATCTCTGAGCTCTGCCGCGCGTTCAAAGTTTTGTTCCTTTACAGCCGCGTCAAGCTCTGCTTTAAGCTTGCTGATTTTGTCTTGCTTTGTTTCGGCTTTTTCAGCCTTGGGCTGTGCCTTTTCGGCTTTGGCGGACGCGCTGTTTTTTCCGCAGTGCGTGGTGTTGCCGTGCATGCGTCTTATTGACGGATAAAGCCTGTCGGCAAACAGCTCGTAACAGTGAGCGCAGCCCACCATTCCGGTTTTGGCGATCTCGGGATAGGAGCTGCCGCAGAATTCGCACCGGGTAGCCTGTGTTCTCGCCGGCAAAACGTTGTTAAAGAAGCTTCCCAAAAGTCCCGAAAAATCGCTTTTCATATCCGAGAACATATTGCTGAAGCCCATTTTGATCGCGCAGTCGCTGCACAGATCGAACTCGCGGAACTCGCCGTTTATTACTGTTTTTACATGTGTGTTGGCGTTTTCTGCGCCGCATTTTTGACATTTCATAACATATACCTCCCTGCGTTAGCTGAGTAAGGTCAGCAGCATATTCTTGAACAGCGCCGCCCTTACATTTTCTCTTTTTTCCTGATCTACGATCCTGAGCGTGCGGTCGGACAAAGCCGCGGCAATAACCTTTGCGGTTTGAACCTGCATCATCTGCCTTTGAAGCATATTATTAAGCATTGCCTCGGCTGTTTTTTTGTCAAGGCTGTCGCCGATCGAGTTAATTATATGCATAAGCGCGGTTCCGTTATCCATCTTTACACGGCTTATCCTGATGTAGCCTCCGCCTCCGCGGCGGCTTTCAACAATGTATCCCTGCTCGGGCGTGAACCGCGAGGTTATAACGTAATTAATCTGGCTCGGCACGCAGCCCAAGCTGCCGGCAAGCTCGTTTCGCTGGATCTCAGCGCTTCCGTTTTGTTCGTCAAGCATCTCAAGAATGTATTTGGCAACCAAATCACTCATTCTCATGTTTGTCCCTTCTTTCCTCTGACCTTGATACCATTATAAAGTCAAAGAAAGTCAAAGTCAAAGTCAAAGAAAGTCAGAAAATAATATGTATTCTCTTGAATTCTTTAAAATGCTCCCGAATTCTCGTGAATACTAAAAAATCAAAAAAATTTGACTTTTTTTGACCTTTGATATATCATATATATATACTATTTGAAAAGAGGCAAAAACCATGAAAAAAACTTTCAAAAAAACAACCGCCGCTCTGCTGTCGCTGATTATGGCGTGCAGCGCGGGCACAACAGCCTTTGCCGCCGCTGACGACAAAGAGCCTGTAACATTAAACGCTTACACGGTCAAGCTGGGAGTGGGCGAAACCTTCACGCTGAGCGGAAGCGTCAGCACCGCCACCTATGAATGGGTTTCGCTTGACGGCAATGTTTCGGTGAGCAACTCAAATACAAACAAAGCCATTATCAGAGGCGAGGCAACAGGCGAAGCAACCGTGCGCGTCGGAACGGAAAACAACGACTATGCGTACTGTAAGGTCATAGTAATGGACGCGCCGCAAAGCGTAGCCGTTGATAATCCGTCGTTTACAATAGGCGTAGGCGAATCGCTGACAATCAGGGAAAACACAGCCGCGAACACCTATGCAAACTCCTCAAACATAAGCTGGAAAACCTCGGACAAAACAGTCGCGGCGGTAACCAAGGGCAGCGCTAACAAGGCGACCGTAAAGGGCGTTAAGGTTGGAAAAGCAACCGTAACCGTGAAGCTGTACAACGGTGTAACCGCCAATTGCAGCGTAAATGTAAAGCCGGCGCCCTCAAAGGTTGAGGTTAAGCCGCAAACAGTAACCCTCGGTGTTGGTGAAAGCGTAAAAATCAGCGAATGTACCAATGCCGGAAGCTACGCGAACGCAGCCAACCTTAAGTGGTCAAGCTCAAATTCAAACGTTACGGTCACAAAGGGCGGTAAAGCCTGCTCCGCAAAGCGTAAGCATAAACACCGCGTCAATTAAACTCGGCGCAGGCGAAACCGCGATAATTAAGGAATCGACAAACAGCGGATCCTACGCAAACGCCGCCAACCTTAACTGGACAAGCCAAAACACCTCGATCGCGGCTGTTACAAAGCACGAGGCGAACAAGGCGTACATCAAGGGACTTAAAGCCGGCACAACCGACGTTACCATAAAGCTTTACAACGGCAAAACCGCGACCTGCAAGGTAACAGTGCTTCCGGCGCCCAAGTCGGTAAAGTTAGACCTAAAGCTGCTTTACCCCTATGTGGGAGAAACCTGGATGATAACCGAGTCTACCGACAAAGGCTCTTACGCCAACGCGGCAAATTTAAAATGGACAAGCTCAAACACAAAGGTAGCAAAAATCAGCAGTCATTCGTCAAACAAATGCTATTTTAAGATAACCGGCACCGGAGAAACCACCATCACCGTTAAAACCTACAACGGCAAAACTTCATCCTGCCGTGTGATCGTGCACACAGAATCGCAAAGAGCCGCCGCCGCAAAGGTTATTGCGCAGGACATTGCCAACACAATTCCCAAAAACCTTTCAAAACTTGACCGCGTGCGCTACGCCGCCGCCACCGTTCAGCATTTCAGTGACTGTGCTCAGTACACCTCGGAGGCGCCCGAATACGGCAAGCCTTACGGTGTGTTTAACCGCGGAGTTTACACCTGTGCCGGCTGCACAAGAGCGCTCGGAGCCGTGCTTGAATGTATGGGAATTCAGTATACTCACGTCAACGAAAACCAGTGGACACACCAGTGGTGCGAATTCAAAATCAACGGCAAAAAGTATTGGGCTGACGGTCAGATAGGATATGCCGGAGCCGGTGAACATTTTACCAACATAGATTATGACTGGTACGACAAAAACGAAAGAATTATTTACAACTATTATTTTAACCACGCAACAAAGCTGAACAGAATTACGGCAAACGGTTTTTATGAAAAGCTGTAACAACACCGCAGGCTAAACGTCTTTACGCTTCTAAATAAAAAAACACCTCCGCACGCTGACTGCACGCGGAGGTGTTTTTATTATTGATTACAGTTCCGTAATTATGCCGGCGAGATACCGCTGGATAGCGGTCGCGTCCGAAATATCTACCGAACCGTCGCCGGTCACGTCGGCTGCGGCAAGCTGTTTGTCGTTAAGGGACAACATTTTCGCAATATATTTCTGCACGGCGGTAACGTCGCTGATGTTGACAACGCCGTCCAGATTCACATCGCCCTTTTCACCGATGGCGACAAAGGGGATTTTTCTGTTATTGGCGTACTGTTTGATTTTGCTGTCCCGATAGCTATATATGGTAAGGCTTGCGCTGTCCGGGAAAGGATCCGACAGAGCATAGGCGCTTGTATCCGATGAGTAAACGATTACCTGCTGCAGACCGTCGCTGCCCTTCATCAGGAGATTGGTCAGCGTTTGCACGCCGTCCTCAACGACAAGCTTGGTCACGCCGGTGCCCCACGGACGGTTGGAGCTGCCGGAACCGAAATAATACTGCGGACTGCCCTTGCCGAACAGCGTCAAAACAGTGCCGTCGAGCCGCCACTTTACATCGCCGGTGTTGCCGCCGATGATTACAAACGGTATATTGTTGTTTTTGGCGTAGGTCTTTGCCTTTGAGCTGTCAAAGCCGTATATCGTAAGATCACAGCCGCTGAACACATCCGTGCCGAAGGTGTTCACGGTATAGGAAAGCTCGATTTGACTGAGCGCGGTACAGTTTTTAAACGCATAGCTGCCTACAGTCTTTACGCTTTCGGGAACGCTCACCGAGCTAAGCGCCGTGCAGCCGTCAAAGGCGTGATCCGCAATGCTGACGGTGCCGTCCTTGATACGCGCTGTGCTAAGCGACTGACCTTTGGCTGCATAGGCGACATTGCCGATATAAACCACGCCGTCAGGCTTGGAGTTAAACCATGAGGTGCCGCGCACGGCGTATGCGCCTACGGTTTCCACTGAGCCGGGAACCGTGATTTTGGAAAGATTTGCACAGCCGTCAAACGCCTGCGCGCCGATATGAGTCACGCCCTCCCCGATCACCACGGAGGTAATATTCTTGCCCCACGGCGCGGGATGTTCGTCGTCATAATCAGCCATTGCGCCTTCGCCGCGGATCGTAAGCTGAGTGCCGTTGAGCCGCCATACGCAGTCGCCGGTTACGTCTATAGCTCCAAAGGGGATCCCGGCATCCTTGGCGAATTGCTGCGCCGTGCTGTCCTTATAGCCGTAAATTACCAAATCTGTGTCTCTGTCAAAGGCATGGGAAGTGATCGACGTCACGCTCTCCGGTATGGCTACGGCGATCAATGACGGGCATTTTGTGAAAGCGTCGCCGCTGATCTGCGTAACGCCTTCGGGGATCAAGACCTCCGTCAGCGATGAGCATTCGTTGAACGCGGCGATGCCGATCTTTTTCAGACCGCTGCCAATGTGCAGCTGTTCAAGTGAGGTGCAGTTCTTAAAGACGTAAGAGCCCATAGCGGCGAGGGAATTTGGCAGTATAACGGTTTTCACGCCGCTGCAACCATAAAAGGCGTATTCTCCGAGCTCGGTAACGCCCTCCGGCAGGATAACCTCAGTCATCGAGGTGCATTCGCCAAAGGCGTATGAGCCGACAGATTGCAGATTTGCCGGGAAATCGCAGCTGCCAAGCGCAGTGCAGCCGCGGAACGCGTCGTATTTAACTGAGCTGAGTCCGCTGCCGAAATGCACCGTTTCCAGCGCCTTGCAATCTTTAAACGCACCGGCTTCAATACTCGTCACGCTGTCGGGGATCGTGATCTCGGTCAGAGAATCGCTTGCGCCGAACGCATAATAACTGACGGAAAGCAAGCCCTCGGGAAGGGTCACGCTGTTGAGGTGGTATTGCGTACCGCCCCAAGTGGTGTTGAACAGCCGGTCTGCCAAATACTTGGTTCCCTGCCGTATATTGACCGACTCAGGCGGATCGCCCTTGTAGTGATAGGCGAGGTCGCCGAGATAAATCATTCCGTCGGGCTGCTCGTTGTACCACTTTGTATTTTGAAAAGCTAAGGTGTCGATTTTAGTACAGCTTGCCGGAATGGCAGGCAGGTTGAGCTTGGTATCGCCCGTGAACGCCGAAGCGCCCACCTCTGTCAGGTTATCGGGCAGGTCGATATGCTCCAGCGCAGTACAAATGGAAAAAGCGTTGTTGAAAATGCGTGTGACGCTGTTGGGAATATCAACGTAGGTAAGATTTTCGCAGCCGTGGAACGTGAAGGAATCAACAAATCCCATAGACGAGGAAAGAGTGGCGCGCTGCAAATTGCGGCAATAATAAAACGAATAGTAGTCCACCCATATTACGCTGTCCGGCACGTCAATGCTTGTTAAACCCGAATAGCGGAACGCGCCCGAAAGGATCTGGGTAACGCCTTCGGGGATGTCGATTTGCTGCAGCGACGTGCAGTATTCAAACGCGCCGCCGTTGATGGTGGTCAGCGTGGACGGAAGCACAACATTTGTGAGTGATTCACAGTGAGAAAAGGCATATTTTCCTATCTCGGTAACGCCCTCCTCAACCACCACTGTGGTTATGTTCGTACCCCACGGCGCAGGGTCATTATAGTAGTCGTAGTATTTCATATAACCGTTGCCGCTGATGATCAGAGTAGTGCCGTTTTTTGTCCACCTGCACTTGCCGGTGGCGCCGCTTGTTGCCGCGCTGACCGTGACCGGGAACACCGCCGTGACCGACAAAAGAATAAGCACGCAAAGCAACAGGCTAAGGGGTTTTAAGGCTGATTTTTTAAACATGATATCACCCTCTATATAAAAATATCGGAAAATTTTTTTACTTCAGTGAAAGCACAGTTATCCGGAAAATTCAGATTGGCTTTTTAGCAAAAAAGCGGTGAACATCGGTTCACCGCTTCGCGCCAATACTCAATAATAATTTATTCAATTATTCAGCCTGTGTCTCTGCTTCTTTAAGCTTAGCAAAGCACTCGCTGCAGTAATAGCTTTTGCCTTCCATAGGCTTGAAAGGAATTCTTGCAGGACCTCCGCACGCAGCACAAACAGTGTCATGATATTCTCTGCCTGCTTTAGCAGCGTTTTTGCGGGCCTGACGACATTCCTTACAACGCTGGGGCTCATTTTCAAAGCCTTTTTCAGCATAGAATTCCTGCTCGCCTGCAGTGAAAACAAACTCGTTTCCACATTCCTTGCAAGTGAGTGTCTTATCTTCGTACATTGGTTTCTACCTCTCTTTGAAACTCTTATTTGTCACTTGGGACATATATTTACACTGAACATGTCAGTATAAACCACCTGCCTTGCGCCTCACCCTTTGAAGCGCATTGTCAACGGATTTTTCGGTGATTCCGAGTTTTTGGGAGATAGCACTGTAGCTTAAACCCGAAGCATAAAGCATGAGCGTCTGATATTCCCTGTCGGATAACAGTGCCCTGAGCTTTGACTGCATTGAGCCAAGCTGTTCCCTGTCCATAATTAGCTGTTCGGGAGACTGAGCGTTATCCTCGAGCTCCTCCGAAAGTCCGTCGATTTGAACCAGTGCCGAATCCGGCACGGTCCCTGATAATAGATATAAATCTGCGTTCAACAACAACTGACATATATGTTTTAAAGGAACTGCTGCAACTATCGTCATAGCTCTTGCACGCCGACAAAAGGCCAAGCAAGCCTTCCTGAATAAAATCGTTTTGCTCATAGCCCTGCGCACTGTACCTGCGCGCGATAAAACCGATTTTACCAAGATAGCGTCTTACCAGCTCGTCAAAGGCTTTTTGATCGCCCTCACGGGTAAGCTCAGCCAACACTGAGTCGGACTGTGTCGAGTAAGCATTTTGTTTTCTGCTCATGCATTCACCTCAACACAAGTAGTCTATTATCTATAACAAAATTGTATTACATTTTGACGCAAAAGTCAATGTGTTTTTGTTTTTTCATTTATATTGCCATATTTGTTATCAATTATTTATGCAATATACACAGAACAGCAACGCCTGGATATAAACATTTTCTATTGTATTGTTCAAAAAAACGTGATATAATATACAGAAAGGCAAAAAAGATATAAATATAGTTTCTTCACGGAGGGCGCCTATGGTAATTAAATGCACAAGCTTTGGCTTGAACGGAATTGACGGCTACGCTGTTGAGGTTGAGGCTGCAATGCAGTCGGGGCTTCCGGCTTTTGACCTTGTGGGACTTCCCGACACCGCCGTTAAAGAAAGCCGCGACAGGGTAAAAACAGCAATGAAAAATTGCGGTTTAGCCATGCCTGCCGCCCATTTTATCGTTAATTTGGCGCCTGCCGACATAAAAAAAGAAGGTCCGGTATACGATTTGCCCATTTTGGTCAACATCATGGTACTCAGCGGTTATATTCGCGCGAATGTTTCGAACCTTGCGTTTTTGGGCGAGGTCAGCCTCGGCGGCAATGTGCGCGGCGTCAACGGCGTTCTGCCGATGACAATAAAAGCTCACGAATGCGGTATTAAAAAAATTTATGTTCCCGAGCAAAACGCCGCGGAAGCCGCGGTTGTTGACGGCATTGAGGTTTACGCTATTAGCAATATAGTACAACTTTGCGGAGTACTCAACGGCGATATCTCCTGCGAGCCCGTTAAAAGAGAAGTGCAAAACAAGCAAAAAAACAAAATAGCCGCGCCCGATTTTTCCCAGGTAAAGGGACAGTACGAAGCAAAACGCGCAATGGAAATTGCCGCTGCCGGCGGACACAACATCCTGCTTATCGGCCCTCCGGGCTCGGGAAAAAGTATGCTTGCCAAGCGGCTGCCATCCATTTTGCCCGATATGACCTTTGACGAGATGATCGAAACCACCAAAATACACTCCATTTCGGGAAATCTGCGCGGCGAGGGGCTGATTACGGCAAGACCTTTCCGCTCTCCGCACCACAGCGTTACTCCGGTGGGACTCGGCGGAGGAGGAACAGGCACCATACGCCCGGGCGAGGTTTCGCTGGCTCACAACGGGGTTTTGTTTCTTGATGAGCTGCCCGAATTCAGGCGCGGAGTTCTTGAGGTGCTTCGTCAGCCGATCGAGGACGGCAGAATAACGATTTCACGGTCGGGACAAAACTGCACGTTTCCGTGCACGATCACGGTGGTCGCGGCAATGAACCCCTGTCCGTGCGGATATTACGGCGACCCCAACCACTCCTGCACCTGCTCCGACAACGCAATAAGCAGGTATTTAAGCAGGGTTTCGGGACCTTTGCTCGACCGCTTTGACATTCACGTTGAGGTTCCCGCCGTTAAGTTTGACGAGCTTAGGAGCACCGAAACCTCGGAATGCTCGGCAGACATTCAAAAGCGCGTCAACGAAGCGCGAGCTGTTCAGCAGGAAAGGTACAAGGGTACCCAAACCACCTGCAACGCCAAGATCGACGCCGGGCAGTTTGAAAAATACTGCATCATCGACAAGGACGCCGAGCAAACGCTGAAAAACTCCTTTGAAAGCCTTAAAATGACCGCGAGAGCGTACGACCGTGTTCTTAAGGTGGCGCGAACCATTGCCGACCTTGAAAAAAGCGAGGTCATACGTACCGACCACGTTCTTGAGGCTGTTCAATACCGCAGCCTTGACCGCAAATACTGGAACCGCTGACACTTTGATCAATATATTGCAATTGACCTTAAAATATGTTACAATTAAGCTGATTAGTAACAAGGAGGTATTCATCATGGAAATCACAAAGAATTCAATCATCGGCGACGTGCTTGATCAGCACCCCGAAACCGCTCAGCTCTTTTTCAGCATCGGAATGCACTGCCTCGGCTGTCCTGCTTCACGCGGAGAGACTATCGAGGAAGCCTGCATGGTTCACGGAGCCGACGCCGACGCTCTTGTTGAGGCTCTTAACGGAGCGCTTGCCTGATGAGCGGCAAAAGGCTTGACAACCGTCTTATGCTTTGCGCGCAATATGTTCGCAAGGGCGCAAAATTAGCTGATATCGGCACAGACCATGCCTATCTTCCGGTGTGGCTGTGCCGTAACGGCATTTGCCCCGGCGCCGTTGCCGCCGACATTAATCCCGAGCCTCTTGAAAGCGGAAGGCAAACCGTAGAGGAGTCAGGTCTCGGCGATAAAATCACCCTAAGACTCAGCGACGGTTTAAAGCAAATAAAGCCCGGGGAAGCCGACGACATCGTTATTGCCGGCATGGGAGGCGAGCTGATCGCGAAGATAATCCTCGGCTGTGATTTTTCGCGCGACGGCAGCCTGAATTTTATTTTACAGCCAATGACAAAAAGCGAGGAGCTTATTCGCGCCTTATACGAAAACGGTTTTGAAATCACCGCTCAGGATTGCTGCAGGGCGTCGGGTAAATGCTATACGGTTTTATCGGTTAAATACACAGGACTCACCCATGGTGCGGATGAGCTTTTTTATTATACGGGAAAACTTGACCCGGACTGTCCCCTGCACCGCGAATTTTTGATGAACCACGCCGCGCGCCTGCAAAAAAGAGCGCTCGGAGATAAGCGTTACGCCGCGCTTGCGGACAGATTACTGGAATTTATTAAACAAGGAAACTGCCATGACTAAGATTAAAGATATTTTAAACTATTTTGAAACCTTCGCGCCGCTTGATACGGCTATGGATTTTGACAACTGCGGTCTGATTGTCGGCGGCAAGGACGCCGAGGTTACAAAAGCGCTCGTCGCCCTTGACATAACACCGGACGTTGTCCGTGAAGCCGAAAGCTCGGGCTGCGAGCTTATCATCAGCCACCATCCGGTTATTTTTAATCCGGTTAAAAAGCTCAGCCCAAGCTCTGTTCCCTACCTTTTGGCACAAACAGGCATTGCGGCTGTTTGTATGCACACAAACCTTGACCTCGGCGAAGAATTCGGCGTTAACCGCTGCCTTGCCGAAGCAGTGGGAATAATAGCTCCGGTCAAATCGGAGCGCGGCGAATGTCTTATGACCGGCAGGCTTGAAAAGCCACTGAGCGCCGCGGAGTTTGCCGCCGCTGTAAAAAATGCCCTGAGCTGTGACGGACTGCGTTACACCGACTGCGGAAAAATGATAGAAACCGCAGCGGTTGCCTGCGGAGCCGGCGGCTCGGATATTTTTGCCGCGGCAGAGGAAGGCGCGGACGTTTTGGTGACCGGCGAAATCAAGCACCACGAAATAAACGCCGCGAATGAGGCAGGCGTGGCGGTGGTTGACGCCGGGCATTTTAAAAGTGAAGACATTGTAATTTTACCGCTGATAAAAAGACTTCGGGCGCAATTCCCCGAAATAACCTTTACAAAATCGAAAACTTACTCGGATAATATGAAATATCTTTAAAATATTATTGCATAAATTGTAACAAAATGGTATAATGATGTGTGACGTATGAAATAACTACACTATATATTGAGGTTTTATGAGAATCAGAAAGAAAAAATGGGCTGAGCCCGAGCTAAGCGTTTGCAGCTTTTACGTTAAAAATCCCGAGGAACACGCGGGACAGTGGAGCAAGGCATTTAAAAAGGAAAGGCCGCTCTATCTTGAAATCGGCTGCGGAAAGGGCGGCTTTGCCGGTCAGTTCGCGCTGAAAAATCCCGATAAAAACATCATAGCCCTTGACATTAAGGTCGATATGCTCGGCGTTGGCAGACGCACGATAGTAAAGCTTTTTGAGGAAAGCGGAAAGTCGCCCGACGAGATCGACAACCTTCTTCTTGTTAAATACAACGTTGAGCAGCTTGACAAGATAATAACAAAAGATGACAGGATTGAAAGCTTGTTTATAAACTTTTGTAACCCGTGGCCGCGTCCCAAGCACAAAAAGCGCAGGCTGACCTATTATAAAAAGCTTGAAATGTACAAAAGCTTTTTGCAGCCCGACGCGGAGATACGATTTAAAACCGACGACGACGAGCTGTTTGAGGAAAGCCTTGAATATTTTGAGCAGAGCGGCTACGAAATAACTTATCTTACCCGCGATTTGCACAACAGCGATGTTCGGGACAATATTATGACCGAGCACGAAAAGATGTTCTCGGACGAGGGCAAGAAAATCAAGTTCCTTACGGCAAAAATAAAACCCTGCGATCAGTAAAAATCAAAACGCGGCTAACACGCGAACCTGTATCCACCACTGACCACTGACCACTGACCACTGACCACTGACCACTAAACTAAGGAGGTGCGGCGTATTTTAACCGGAAAATCAAATATCAAAACAATCGCCGCGCTTTGCCTTGCGGTGTGCCTTTTGCTCGGCGGCTGTCATTTTTCGGGGATCGGTGAAAACGATATGCTGCGTCCTCCGCGCACAACGGGCGACGAAGCTGAGATCGAAAACCTGATTTCCAAAACCGCGCCTTCGGGCTACACGCTGAAATATCCCAAAAGCGGAAACCACCGCAGCGCGATCGTTACGGCTGACCTTGACGGCGACGACATTGACGAGGCTGTGGCATTTTTCCGCGAGAAGGAAAGCGTTACCGGCGTTCATATGCTGATAATGTACAAGGCTGACAACACCTGGAAGATTTCTTCGGACTTTGAAACCGAGACCGCCGACGTTGACTGCATTGAATTCACCAACCTTGACGGCAAGGGCAGTCAGGAAATAGTCGTGGGCTACGCGACCTTTACTCCGAACGTTAACTTTCTGACCTGCTACAGGTACGAAAGGGGCTCCACAAGCACAATACAAACCGGCAGCTCAAACTATTCGGCGTTTTACTGCGGCAACCTTGACAGCAGCGGAAAAAGCAAGGTAATAACCCTTACAATATTCTCGCCCGACAACGAGGCAAAGGCAGCAATGCTTGAATACGACGAGGAAAAAGAAACGGTTTTCACAAAATCCTCGGTTTCGATGGATCCCAACGTAATAAAGTTTAAAAACGTGACGTTTTCCGACCTTAACCAAAACATAAAGGGCATTGTGGTGGACGGCGCGTACACCTCGGATGAAACCACCACACAGGTTATTTATTTTAACAAACAGCTTGACGTGCTGCGCAATCCGCTTAACTCCGAAAAATCGGGCAACCCCACAAAGCGTTCAAGCTCGGTAATATCCGCTGACACCGACAACGATATGTATGTTGAAATTCCAACGGTCAAATCGCTGCCCGAGGTCAAGGAGCAGGAAAAAAGCGTTGCCGCGGACTGCGTAACCTGGAACACCTTTGACACCAACACCGAAAAGCTCTCGCCCAAAAAGAAGGTTGCCGTAAATTACGGCTACAGTTACTCAATTAAGCTTAACGACGAATGGAAACAGGACAGCTTTACCGCCTTAAACAGCGACAACGGCAAGGTGATGACCTTTTACAGGCTTGAAAAGGGAAAGTTAGGCTCAAAGCTTTTTGAAATCAAGGTTATTGAGATTTCAGACTGGGATCAGGCAAAAAGCGACGAAAACGACGCCCTTATCTATAAGGACACGCGTTACGCCTACACCTTTAACAATATTGAAACCAAGGGCGATTACGCCCAAACCGACGACCAAATAAAAACAGCCTTTTCGGTACTGAACGAAGTGGCTGTGTAAACATTCAGAGCGGAATGTTAAGAGCAAATAGCAAAAGCCAAGCTCAAGGCTCTGAATTTTGAACTCTGACAAAATGGAGGAAATTAACATGAAAAAGATACTTGTATGCGAGGACGAAGCCGCTATCCGCGATTTTGTCGTAATTAACCTTACCCGCGCGGGCTACGATGTGGTTGAAGCCGACTGCGGTGAAGCCGCGCTGAAAAAATATGACGAGAACGACGGCGATTTTGACATTGCCATCCTTGACGTTATGATGCCCGGGATCGACGGTTTTCAGGTTTGCAAGGAGCTGAGAAACCGCAACGGCGGGATCGGAATCATTATGCTTTCCGCTAAAACCCAGGAGATGGACAAGGTTACCGGTCTGATGCTCGGCGCGGATGATTATGTGGCAAAGCCCTTCTCGCCCAGCGAGCTTTTGGCGCGCGTAGACTCGCTTTACCGCCGTGTGGCGCTGGCTCAGTCACATTCCGAAAACAACTTTAAGGAAGAGCTTACAAGCGGCGAATTCACCCTTAATTTGCGCAACCGCGCACTTATGAAGGGCAACAAAATGATCGAGCTGACTCAGGTTGAGTTCCAGATCATGGAATACTTCTTCTCGAATCCCGGCGCGGCTCTTGACAGAATAGACATTCTTAACCACGTTTGGGGCGACGCGTATGTAGGCGAGGACAAGATTGTAGACGTTAACATCCGCAGACTGAGAATGAAGGTCGAGGACGAACCGTCCAACCCCAAGCACATCATCACCGTTTGGGGACTCGGATACAAGTGGGATTCCGGAGAATAAACAGCCCCGCTGATCACTGATCACTGATCACTAATCACTGACCACTGACCACTAACCACTAACCACTGATCACTAATCACTAATCCCTAACCTCTGCCAACCGCTGACACGAAAGGAGTGACAACAGTGTTTAAGGGCATTACCAAGCGTTGGATTTTGAACACGCTGAGCGTAATTATTACGATTATCGTATTCATTGTTGTCGCTTTGATCTTGATTGTAACATATATGTTCCAAACAAGCGTTCAGCAAAGCCTGAGCAGCACATCTGCCGAGTTAAGCCTTGTGTTTTCGGGCTTTAAAAGCGACAGCTCGAACGACTTTTCCTCGGGCGCGAGGGATTATGTTGAAAACTTTGACAAGAAGGAACAGATGGGCGTTATGGTTTTAAACCAAAACGGCGCTGTAAATATGACCTCAACGGGCTTTCTCAATTATGAAAACGAGAAGATGACCGACTTTGACGAGGCAAAACAAAGTCTTGACGGATATGCCTTTTGGAACGGCAAGCTGAGCTCGGGCGAAAAGGCGATGAGCGTAACAAGAATAATCACCAACGACAACGGCACGGTTGTGGGCGGTATCCGCTATATTGTTTCAATGGAGCCCGTAAACAACAGCATTATGCTCATAAGCGTAATAATCGTGGCTGTGGGCATGGTAATTATCGCGCTGGTTATTATTCCCGGACTTATGTTTATCCGCTCGATCGTGCGCCCGATACGCAGCCTCAGCGAGATCTCGGCGCAGATCGCACAGGGCGACTTTACCGCGAGCGAAAAAATCGAGCACAAATATGACGACGAAATCGGTGACCTCTGCGACGCGATAAAAGATATGTCAAAGGATCTGCAGACAACCGAACAGATGAAAAACGACTTTATTTCACGTGTATCCCACGAGCTGCGAACTCCGCTGACAGCCATTAAGGGCTGGGCGGAAACCATGCAGCTAAGCGAGCAGGGAACTCTTGACCGCCGCACCTTTGACCGCGGCATGGGGGTAATTATTAAGGAAAGCTCGCGCCTTACAAGCATTGTTGAGGAGCTTTTGGACTTTGGAAGGATCCAAAGCGGACGAATGGTGCTGATCAACGAAAAAGTTGACATACTTGCCGAATTTGACGAAACGGTATATATGCTCAGGGAACGCGCCATTGAGGAGGGAATCCACCTGCTCTATGACGAACCCGAGGCTGTGTATCCGCCTGTTTACGGCGACCGGAACAGATTAAGGCAAGTGTTTTTGAATATTCTCGACAACGCCATTAAATACACGCCGAAGGGCGGCGTTGTGGCGGCTCAGGTTATTTACTCCAAGGACGATCCCGACGTAATCAAGATCATCGTCACCGATTCCGGCTGCGGAATTTCCGCCGAGGATCTGCCGAAGGTAAAGGACAAGTTCTTCAAGGCAAACCAAAAGGTGAACGGTTCGGGTATCGGTCTTGCGGTTGCCGACGAAATCATGAATTTGCACGGCGGCTCGCTCGACATCGAGAGCGGCGAGGGCATCGGCACAACCGTTACGCTTACCTTCCCCATTTATAAAGAAGGTCAGGAAAACAATATGCCTGAGAATGTTAAACTATAAATTCAAACTCTAATCAAGGGGAGTATTATGTCAAAACAAACTAAAAAAATCACTTCGATCGGCGGAAGCGCCCTGATCGAAGGCATCATGATGAGAGGTCCCAAGCGCAGCACGGTTTGTGTGCGCACGGGCAAGGACGAAATTTACAGCGAGGACGTCAGCATTACCACGATCCCCGAAAAGGTAAAGTTTTTTAAGCTGCCTTTTTTCAGGGGCGTCGCAGGCCTGATCGATTCTATGCGCCTGAGCTACAAATCGCTTATGCTTTCCGCCGACAAGGCGATCGAAAGCGCCGAAATTGAGGAGGAGCCGTCCAAATTTGAACAGTGGCTCGATGAAAAATTCGGCGACAAGCTTGTAAAGGTTCTTATGGTCGTAGCTTCGATCATCGGCGTGGCATTTGCCGTGGGACTGTTTTTCTTCCTTCCGTCGTTTTTGTTTGACCTCTGTTCAAACTTTATCCCGGCGTTCAAGGTGGACGAGGCGGCTCACAATGAGGAAATCGTGCGCCTGTGGAAATCTGTTTTTGAGGGCGTACTCAAAATAGCGCTGTTCCTCGGATACATCGTTGTCGTGTCACAGCTCAGCGACATGAAACGCGTGTTCATGTATCACGGCGCCGAGCACAAAACTATTTTCTGCTACGAAAACGACGAGGAGCTCACCGTTGCCAACGTTAAAAAGCAAACCCGTTTTCATCCGCGCTGCGGCACAAGCTTTATGGTAATTATGCTTATTTTGGGCATTGTCGTGGGACTTTTTGTTCCGGCTAATCCGTTCGGCATCGGCTTTTTGCGCCCGGTATTCAAGATTTTGCTCATCCCCATCACCTGCGGTCTGGGATATGAGCTGATCAAAATTTGCGGCAAGCACGACAACGCCTTCACCAGAATCATTGCCGCTCCCGGACTTTGGGCACAGAGGATAACCACCAAAGAGCCCGACGACAGCATGATCGAGGTTGCTATAAAGGCTATAACCGCGGTTATTCCCGAGGACGGCTCGGACATTGTTAAAAACTGCGGATGTTAAAGGACGAAATTTTACGCTGCCGCCGCAGGCTTTCACTCGGCGGCATTGAAAACGCCGCGTTTGAAGCGGCGTGCATTGCCGAATACATTACAGGCTTTGACCGCGCGCGTCAGACGGTTCATTACGCCGACGAGTTAAGCGCGGAACAAGCAGAACAATTTAATTCTATAACAGAAAAAAGATTAACCCGCTATCCCCTACAGTACCTACTGAAAAGCTGGAGCTTTATGGGGATAAACCTTTGTGTGGGCGAAGGCGTGCTGATCCCGCGTGACGACACCGAGGTTTGCACCCGGCTGTGTCTTGATTACCTTGGGGACAAACCGTGTGCCAAAGCTGCCGATTTGTGTTCGGGAAGCGGAGCCATTGCCCTTGCGCTTGAGCAATTCGCAAAAGCGGACGTCACCGCTGTTGAGCTCAGCGGTGAAGCGTTTAAATTTCTTAAAAAGAATATAGAGCTGAACGGCTCCGGAGTAGTTCCCGTTTTGGGCGATGTTTTTGAAATTTACAGAGATTTTCCGGACGGCTGCTTTGATTTGATAGTATCGAATCCGCCTTACATAATAACAGACGAGCTAAAATCCCTTCAGGAAGAGGTTCGGTTTGAGCCCGAAACCGCGCTTGACGGCGGAATAGACGGTCTGGTATTTTACAGAGGAATTGTAAAAAACTGGAGCCGCAAGCTGAAAAACGGCGGAGCCCTTGTTTTTGAGCTCGGCGAAGGTCAGGCTCAGGCTGTGGCTGAAATGATGAAGGCTCAGGGCTTTGAAAATATTAAAACCGCGCTTGACTTTGGCGGCGAGCAAAGGGCAATAATCGGGACTTTGCTATCAAAATAGAAATTTTGTTCGATAAATTCAGCGAAATTTTATTGTGTAATTTATCTTTTTATTATATAATCTTTGTGTAACCGGTTAAATCAACTAAACGCTCTTATTTCGGGCAAAGCAACCGAATAACACCAATCACAAAATCGGAGGTACATGAAATGGCAGTAGATAAGAATAAGGCGCTGGACACAGCGATTTCACAGATTGAAAAGCAGTTCGGAAAGGGCGCGGTCATGCGCCTTGGCGAAAACAAACACATGACGGTTGAGCATATTTCGACAGGCTCGCTGTCACTTGACATAGCTTTGGGGATCGGCGGTTTGCCGCGCGGCAGGATCGTTGAGATTTACGGCCCCGAATCCTCGGGTAAAACCACACTTTCGCTTCACTGCATTGCGGAAGGTCAGAAAAACGGCGGCAACGTTGCGTTTATCGACGTTGAGCACGCGCTTGATCCGGTGTATGCCGAGGCCTTGGGCGTTGACGTTGACTCGCTTTTGGTTTCTCAGCCCGACACCGGCGAGGACGCGCTTGAAATAGCCGAAGCGCTGATTCGCAGCGGCGCCATTGACGTTATCGTTATAGACTCGGTCGCGGCTTTGGTTCCCAAGGCAGAGATCGAAGGCGAAATGGGCGACAGCCACGTTGGTCTGCACGCGCGCCTTATGTCACAGGCGCTGAGAAAGCTTGCCGGCGCGATCAACAAGAGCAACTGCGTAGCTATTTTCATCAACCAGCTTCGTGAAAAGGTCGGCGTGATCTACGGCAATCCCGAGGTTACAACAGGCGGCCGCGCGCTTAAATTCTACAGCTCTGTCCGCATTGACATCCGCAGAGTCGAAACCCTTAAGGTCAACGGCGAGATGGTCGGTTCGCACACACGCTGCAAGGTCGTTAAGAACAAAATCGCTCCCCCGTTCCGCGAGGCTGAGTTCGACATAATGTACGGCGAGGGTATCTCGCGCGAGGGCGAGCTGCTCGACCTTGCCGTAAAGGCTGAGGTCGTTCAAAAGGCAGGCGCGTGGTTCAGCTACAAAAACGAGCGCCTCGGACAGGGACGCGACAAGGTCAAGGAGCTGCTTCGCAACGATACCGAGCTTGCCGGCAGGATCGAAAAAGAGCTTTGGGAAAACATTGACAAGCTTTATGACCGCAAAAGAACTCCGAGGCCGAGGGCAAAGGTGACCGAGATCGCCGAGCCTGCCAAGGAAGAAAAGGCTGAGGAAAAGAAGCCCAAAAAGGCGGCTAAAATTGACGTATTGGTGGATGATTAATGCTTATTACCGCCATTGAGCCGCGCCGAAAAGCAATGAGCGCGGTATATATCGACGGCGAATTCGCCGTGAACCTTGACACGCGCACTCTGCTTGAAAACCGCTTTGACGTCGGCAGCGAGATCGACGACGAGGATCTGCGCCGTATTATCGCGCTGAGCGACGAAAACCGCGCCAAGGAAAAGGCGCTGTGGCTGATTTCGTACCGCAGTCACTCCAAAAAAGAGCTGACCGACAAGATCCGCCGCACAAGCTCCGCCGAAGCCGCCGAAAAAGCGGCTGACCGCATGGAGGAGCTTGGGCTTGTAAATGACGAGGACTTTGCGCGCAGATATGCCGACAAGCTGATTTTCGGCAAGAAAATGAGCAAGCGCGCCGCCTTAGCAGAACTGAACCGCAAGGGCATTGACCGCGAAACAAGCGAGCGTGTGCTTGACGAAATAGAAGTTGATTATCAGGAACAGATAACTGAATTTCTTTTAAGGAAATATAAAAACCTCGGCGACGAAAAGATAAAGCGCCGCGCCGTATCCGCCCTGCAAAGGCTTGGCTACGGCTGGGACGACATCAACCGCGCCATGAGGAATTTGCAAATAAGCGATACAGAATAAATCCCTTTAAAATATTGCGCCATGCGCAAATGTACGATTAATAATTTAAGGAATGAACGCATATGAATTACAAGGCAGGAATTGTGTCCTTAGGCTGCGCAAAAAACCAGGTTGACGCGGAAATGCTGCTGTACTCACTGAAAGAGCGCGGCTTCACGATCGTTAACGACCCGTCAAAGGCTGACGCCGTTATTGTGAACACCTGCGGTTTTATTGACAGCGCCAAACAGGAAAGCATTGACGAAATCATTGAGCTCGGAAAGCTGAAGCGCGAGGGCACGATAAAGGCGATAATAGTCACCGGCTGCCTTGCCGAGCGTTATCAAAACGACATTACAAAGCAGCTTTATGAGGTTGACGCGGCTATCGGGATCGGCGCCAACGGCAAAATTGCCGACGTAACTCTTGCCGCGCTGGAGGGAAAGAAAACCGAGCTGTTTCCCGACAAGCTAAACCTTCCGCTTTCGGGCGGCAGAATTCAGTCCACCCCTCCCTACACCGCCTACCTAAAGGTGTCCGAGGGCTGTGACAACTGCTGCACCTACTGTGCCATTCCGCTCATCCGCGGCAGATTTCGCAGCCGCCCCATCGAGGATGTGCTTGAAGAGGCAAAGGAGCTTGCCGCGCACGGCGTTGTCGAGCTTAACGTAATTGCTCAGGACACGACGCGCTACGGCGAGGATTTGTACGGAAAGCCTCAGACCGCAAGGCTTCTGAGCGAGCTGTGCAAAATCGACGGCTTTAAATGGATCCGCCTTTTATACTGCTATCCCGACCGCGTCACCGACGAGCTTATCGACGTGATCGCGCGCGAGGATAAGATCGTTAATTACATTGACATTCCGCTGCAGCACTGCAACGGTGAGATTTTAAAGAATATGAACCGCCGCGGCAACAGACAAAGCCTTACGGCGCTGCTCAACAAAATCCGCGACAGGATACCGGATGTTATTTTCCGCTCCACCTTCATCACCGGCTTCCCCGGCGAAACCGAGGAACAGTTTGAGGAGCTTGCCGAATTTGCCGGGGAAATTAAGTTTCAAAGACTGGGCTGCTTCCCCTATTCGATCGAGGAAGACACAAAGGCGGCTGAATTTCCGGATCAGATCGACGAGGAAACCAAGCAAAAACGCGCCGACATCATCATGGAACACCAACAGAGCATTATGGCAGAATACAGCGAAAGCCTTATCGGCACCGAGGTTGAGGTGCTTGTTGAGGGTTGGGACAGAATTGCCGAATGCTGGTTCGGAAGAACCTATGCCGACGCGCCCGAGGTTGACGGCTGTGTGTTCTTTACTGCCGAGGGCAAAAAGCCTGTTATAGGCGACTTTGTCACGGTTAAGGTCGAGGACTGCATGGGCATTGACCCGGTCGGTGTTATGAAATGATTTTTTACTGCTCAACACACAAAATGAAAAGGATAACCTGCGTATGAACCTACCAAACAAGCTTACCCTGACGCGGATCATAATTGTGCCGTTCTTTGTGGCGGCACTGCTTATCCCGTTTCCGCTTCACAATTTAATAGCTTTGATTTTTTTCGCGGCGGCGTCCGTCACCGATTTGCTCGACGGAAAAATAGCGCGGAAGAATGATCTGGTGACCGACTTTGGCAAGTTTGCCGATCCGCTTGCGGATAAAATTTTGGTGCTTGCCGCTTTGCTCTGCTTTGTGCAAAACGGGCTTTGCGACTGCGTCGCGGTAATTTTGGTGCTTCTGCGTGAGTTTTCAGTCACTTCGGTAAGGCTGATCGCCGCTTCAAAGGGCAAGGTCATTGCCGCCAACATCTGGGGCAAGGTAAAAACCGTTACCCAGATGATCGCCGTAACAGTTATAATCACTCTGCAAGTTTTCGCTGACCTGCAAAGCTTCGGTCTGAGCTTGCCGAATAATTATCAAACGATCGCTTTTATCGTAAATGAGATACTTATTTGGATCTCAACATTTTTCGCCGTTCTTTCGGGTGTGGTTTATCTAAAGCAAAACAGCGGTTTTATCAGCGATATGTAACTTATACCGATATATTATAAAACCGCCGGCAAATGCGTTTTATTGATAAACGGTATTGGTGTTACTTTTGAGGGGTGTGGTTATTTGTTTGAAACAATGAAATCCGATATCAACGCCGTGATGGAGCGTGACCCTGCCGCGAGAACCAAGCTTGAGGTAATTTTGCTCTATTCCGGCTATAAGGCTGTGCGCCGCCACCGTCGCGCGCACTGGTTTTTTAATCATAACATGAAGTTTATCGCGCGTTATCTTTCCCAGCGCAACCGCCATAAATCGGGAATCGAGATCCACCCTGCCGCACAGCTCGGCAAGGGAGTTTTCATTGACCACGGCATGGGCGTGGTTATCGGCGAAACAACGGTTGTGGGCGATAACTGCACGATCTACCAGAATGTTACCCTCGGCGGTACGGGTAAGGACGTCGGCAAGCGCCACCCTACCCTCGGCAACAACGTTCTTGTCGGCTCCGGCGCTAAGGTGCTCGGTCCGTTCACGGTCGGCGACAACGCCAGAATTGCCGCCGGCGCGGTAGTGCTCAGCGAGGTTCCCGCCAACGCTACGGCTGTAGGCGTTCCGGCGAGAATCGTGCGTTTGAACGGCGTGCGCAGCGAAAACCTTGACCAAATTCACGTTTCCGACCCCGTCGCAAACGCCATAGTGTCGCTTGACAAGCGCGTAAAAGAGCTTGAAGCCGAAATAAACGAGCTTAAAAACAAGTAATACTAATACCTAATAAAAAGTAGACAATCTTTGCGGACTATTTTCCGCAATACTGCGTTGTCGTCCTTGCAAGGCGCCAGCCTTGCGGCGTCCTTCGCCTTGTCTTGCGAAAAATATCCTCGCAAAATATAAGTCTACTTTCTATCAGGAATTAGTATAAATGGAAGCCGCTTGGGCTCCGCAAGATAACCGATTACATATAAGGAGAAGTCACAATGATTCTGTATAACTCTTTAGGTCAGACCAAACAGGAGTTTGTCCCCTACTCGGACAAGATCGTAAATATGTACACCTGCGGTCCGACCGTTTACCACTATGCGCACATAGGCAATCTGCGCACTTATATTATGGAAGATGTGCTTGAAAAATATCTGCGCTTTTCGGGCTACAACGTTAACCGCGTTATGAACATTACCGACGTCGGCCACCTTTCAAGCGACGCCGACACAGGCGAGGACAAGATGCTGTCAGGCGCCAAGCGCGAGCACAAAACGGTGCTTGAAATCGCGAAGTTCTACACCGACGCTTTTTTTGAGGACTGCGACAAGCTCAACATCAAGCGTCCCGATATTGTCGAGCCCGCAACAAACTGCATTGACGAGTTTATCGACATGGTTTCGGTGCTTCTCGAAAAGGATTACGCCTACATCGCGGGCGGCAACGTGTATTTTGACACCTCGCGCCTTGACTCCTACTATGTTTTCGGCAATATGAACGAGGACGATTTGGCTGTGGGAGTGCGCGACAGCGTTGAGGAGGACACAAACAAGCGCAATAAGACCGACTTTGTGCTCTGGTTCACAAAATCAAAGTTTGACGACCAGGAGCTCAAGTGGGAAAGCCCGTGGGGACTCGGTTATCCCGGCTGGCACATCGAGTGCTCGTGCATAAGCAAAAAACACAACGGCGAATACCTTGACATACACTGCGGCGGAATTGACAACGCCTTTCCCCACCACACCAATGAGATCGCGCAGAGCGAGGCGTATTTGGGACACAAGTGGTGCAAATACTGGTTCCATGTGCTCCACCTTAACGACGCCCGCGGCAAGATGAGCAAATCTAAGGGCGATTTCCTCACTGTTTCCTTGCTTGAAAGCAAGGGTTATGATCCGGTTGTATACAGAATGTTCTGCCTGCAGAGCCATTACCGCAAGCCCCTTACCTTCACATACGACAGCCTTGACAACACCGCGAAGGCTTATGACAAGCTTATCAAGCGCATTTCTTCGCTCGGCAAGGAAGGCGCGGTTGACAGCGCGGCGGCAGACAAGCTTATCGCATTATTCAAGGAAGCCATGGACAACGACCTGAACACCTCGCTTGGTCTTACCTGCGTTTACGACGTTTTGAAGGCAGACACCAACGACGCTACAAAGCGCTATGTCCTGGGCGAGCTGGACAAGGTATTAAGTCTTGACCTGCTTGTTGAAAAGGAAGCCGAAAGCAGCACCGACGACGCGCTCACCGCCGAGATCGAGGAGCTTATCGCAAAGCGCACCGAGGCAAGATCCGCCAAGGACTGGGCTACCGCCGACGCGATCCGTGACAGGCTTAACGCGATGAATGTTGTTGTTGTAGACACAAAGGACGGCATCAGCTGGCATTTTGCTTAATAAAATATAGGCAACAAATCTCGGCAAGGCGACAGCCTTACCTCGATTTATTTGTACAATCTGACGAAAAATCTTGCTGCGCAATCCGCACACCTGAATTATGCGGTATTGCCTATAATATACTGTAATTAAATATCCCTCCGCTTCATATAATTGTTTATAGAAAAGCGGAGGGATTTTATGAAGCTGATTTTACTGACAAAACGCAGTCTTGTTACTCTCGGGCTGAGCGTAATATTAGGAGCAACCGCCGCGGCGGTTGCAATAACATCAACGGTAAAGGCGGTACAGACCGCCGCCGAACCAAGAGAAATTCCCGTATACAGGGTTGAAAGCGGCAAAAAGCAGGTCGCTATCTCGTTTGACGCGGCTTGGGGCAACGAGCAGACAGAACAGCTGCTTGACATTCTTGACGAGCACAAGGTCAAGGCTACGTTTTTTCTTGTGGGAAAATGGGTCGATGACTTTCCGGAAGATGTTAAAAGCATAGCCGCACACGGCAACGACATAGGTAACCACAGCGACAGCCATCCGCATTTGCCCGAGGCAGGCAAGGAGAAAACGCAGGATGAAATTCAGGCGTGCAATGATAAGATCAAAAAGCTTACGGGCAAAGCTCCCACGCTGTTCCGTCCTCCCTACGGCGACTACGACAACATGGTGGTTGACTGCGTAAAAAGGACGGCTCGATCGTATTAATGCACAACGGCGCAAAAAATACCCCCGCCGCTCTGCCCGGCATAATCGAGGGCATTAAAGACAAGGGGTATGAGATCGTATTAATCAAAGACTTGATCCCCGAGGGTGAGTATTACACGGATGTGCAGGGGGAGCTGCATCTTTCCAATTAAAAATTGAAAATGGAAAGTGGAAAATGATTGACAAAACCAACGCAATGGATTATAATGAGAGTGTAAAGAAATGGCATGGGCTGTTTCGCTATATCATTTTGGTTAAAAACATTTAACCGTCCTGTTTTGGCAGAAACAGGGCGGTTACTTCTTTATAGAAATCACAATTAAAAATGTGAAAACAAACACAACGATAATTGCTATGTATTCCATAATCTTTTAACACCCCCTCTCATAAAAGGGTGTCGAAACAGCCGCCGCCATTTCTCTACAGGATTAGTATAGCACATTAATTCTATTTTAGCAATATAATTGAGGAAAGCTAATGCAAAAAATAATTCAAGATTACACCGAAAGCATTAATTTGCAATATCCGAAATATAATGAATGCACTACTCACTGCACCGAACTCTTCACAGAGTTATTCATTTATGATTACAATGATTTTCCTTCTGAAAAAAAGAGTATGCGGTATGTAAAATCTGTGTTAAAAGGAATCATCACTTACGTTTTTACAAATGTAGGTGTTAAGAATTATTTAAAAATGATTATCGGCTTTTTTGATTTACCGGAAGTTAAGGATTTCTTTACATCAGCAAAAATAGATACTGAGAAATTATACAATATTATTGACTGTATTGAAAGCCGTATTATTTATTGGCAAGGATTTGAAGGCGTCGCGCCTGAAAAACACTTAAAACATTTGCTTGAACTGTTAGATTAATTTACCATTGTGGGACGGCTCGATCGTATTAATGCACAACGGCGCAAAAAATACCCCCGCCGCTCTGCCCGGCATAATCGAGGGCATTAAAGACAAGGGGTATGAGATCGTTTTGATCAAAGACTTGATCCCCGAGGGCGAGTATTACACGGATGTTCAGGGAGAATTTCATTTAGCGGAAAAATGAAACCGGAAAATGATTGACAACTCCAATTATTTCGTATATAATAAATGTAGAGAAACGGTTTTGACTGTTTCGCATTGAGTTAAATTTATTTCACTTAACCGCTTGTGTTGCAGCACAGGCGGTTATTTTTATATGACAAGGAAAAACAGTCAAATAATTTTAAGGATAAATGAATGCAAAAACAAAGGCTGACAAATCGTCAGCCTTTAAGTTTAGTAATTAATTAGTAAACAATTACAGGTGTATTCCAGTCTGTGTAGTCCCAAATCTTGGCAACCGCGCTTCTGGGAGTGTTTACACAGCCGTGCGAGCCGTTGCCGTTATAGATGTTTCCGCCGAAGGAGGAACGCCAGCTTGCGTCGTGGATTCCGCAGCCTCCGCAGAACGCCATCCAGTACTCAACGAATGAGGAGTATCCGGGACCTGAGAGTGTGGTGTTGCGGGCACGTGAGAAGATGCGGTGGTAACCCTTGGGAGTGTTGTGCGCGCCGTCGTTGTTACCTGTTACAACGTCAGTTTCAACAATGAGCTTGCCGTTTTTGTAGAGCCACATATGCTGGGCGCGGATGCTGATTTCAACATACAGATTGCCGACGCTCTTGCCGTAAGCTCCGGATGTGATCTTGCAGGACTTTGTAACATATGTACCGACTACCTTGGTGTTGCTGCTGCCCACATACTTGTAGGGACGAACACGGAAGTAATAGGTTTTGTTGTTTGTAAGTCTGATCGTGTTAAAATAGTTGCTCTTGGTTGTGTCAAGATATTTATAGCCGGAGTTTCTGTCGGTTGAATAGTAAATATCATAACCTGCAGCGTAAGCGTTGTGGTTCCATGTGATGTTGGCTCTGGAAAGTCTTGATGTGATCGAGAAGTCGGGAGCGCACATACCGGCAACGAATCTTACGATATTGCCTGCCGAGGTGTAGGAACCGCCGTAGAGGTTGCGGTAAGCCACAACCTTGTAGTAGTAAGCTCTGCCCTGCTCTGTGGAAGTGTCAGTGAAGGTTGTTGTCTTGTTGTTGCCGATGGTCTTGTAAAGCGTGTAGGAACCGTCTGTCTTGTAGCAGGCGCGGTAAATCTTGTAGCCTGTAGCTCTGTCGTTGCGGTTCCACTTCATCTCGTTTACGGTTGAAGCGCGTGAAGCGTAAAGACCGCCGACCTTTGCGGGCTGTGTTGCTGTCTTTTTAACGGTTGACTGACCTTCAAGCTTTTGACCGTTGACCTTGAGGTAAGCGGCAACCTTGAACCAGTACTGGGTAGTGTGCTTAAGCTTTTTGATCGTCGCGGTGGTTGTTCCCACGTCGGCAACCCTTGTGTACTTTCCGCCGTCGGCGTTAAGGCAGTACACATAATATCCCGAAGCGTTTGAAACCTTGTCCCATGTAAGGGTGATGCTGTCGGTTTCAAAGCTGGTTTTAACAATGTTCTTAACGTTGCCCACAACGGTTACGGGGATAACCTCGCCCTGGTCGGCTGCCGCATTCGCGGCGACCTTTGCCTCGGGTGCCTCGGCTGTTGCCGCAACAGGCTGACTTTTATCCTCGGCTGCCGAGAACGAGCCAACAGCCACGGTGATTGAAAAAACAAGTACAGCCGCAAGAACAATTGCAATGATTCGTTTTTTGCTAAATTTCATAGAATTCCCTCTTTTCACTATCCTGAGCTTACACCAAAGCAGTTTAAACTCAGCCTTTAAAAAATTAAATAATCATGTCATTTGATAATTCTTATTCTTCGCGCTCCGACACTGCCTTTCTGACCTCTGCCTTAAGGCGTTCAAACGGCGTATCCTTTTTGCTGATAATGTCGCTTGCCGTAAGCTTAACAAGCTTACGCGGATTCAAACTTGACGCGTCGGTGTTTGAGTGCATATAAATCGTGATGTCCTCGTGCTGAATGATCGCGAACAGCTGACTTAAGCTTGTGCACTCATCAATTTCCTTAAGCAGCTCCGCCTTGGGCTTTCGGATGTACCCCTTGGGCGCTGCTTCCTGCACGCCGGTTTTGCCGGTCACCGACTTAATGACCTCCGCCTTTAAGCGTTCAAACGGGTTGTCGGTTTCGGTAACGGGCTTCGGCGCGGCAAGACGCCTTGGCTTCAGGTTTGAAGCGCCCGACTGAGCGTGCATTTGAATTTGTATCTGTTCCTTTTGAATGAGCGCGAATAATTGACTCAGCGTTTTTGTGTCTTCAATAGCCTTGACAAGCTGAGCTTGGGACTTATGACGGTAGGATTTGGTATCTTCCGCATTCATCCTTTCACCAACCTTTCAAACGCTCTTCACTTAAATTCCATACTTAATATTATACTAAAATTTAATATAAATTCAATAGGAAAAATGACAATAAATATTTACAATCTTTTAATTTTATGATATAGTTTTTTAATAAGATTGTAAACATTCTTTTAAGTAATAATATTCGCGTAAAACACAGCAGAAAGGACGGGTATTTTGAAGATATTTATATCAGCACTTACGGGTTTGGCGATCGTCGCGGCGGCGGTTTTGGGCGGCTGCTCGCAGGAAAGCAAAAGCTCTGTTCCCGAAAAAGCGGCTACAACCGACGAACCTGCCACCGATAGCAAGGTGAGCACTACAGGAAACAAAATCCATATTAACGACAGCACTTTAGGGCAGATTTGGATAACCGAACTTGATGGAGTGCCTGTTAACATGCTAAGTCCCGACGGCTTCACCGCTGACAATAACTTAAAATATTACAGCGAGAACGGCAAGCCTGCTTCGCTTGAGGGAATAGATATTTCGAGCTATTCGGGCGACGTTGACTGGCAAAAGGTCAGGGACAGCGGAATCGATTTTGTTATGGTCAGAATAGGCGGTCGCGGCTACGGCGACAGCGGCAAAATGTACAAGGACGACCGCGCGCTTGAGTACATTAAAGGCGCTCAGGCTGCCGGAATAAAGGCAGGCGGCTACTTCTTTTCGCAGGCGATAACCACCAACGAGGCTATCGAGGAAGCCGATTATGTAAAACAGCTTCTCGGCGACACAAAGCTTGACTTCCCCCTCGCCTACGACTGGGAAATCATTAAGAACGAGGAAGCCAGAACCGACAAGGTGACCCCTGCCCAGGCAACAGAGTGCGCGCGCTCGTTTTGTAAGGAAGCGGCAGCAAACGGATACACCCCGATGATCTACTCAACAAGCCGCGAGCTCTATTTTAAATATGACCTGACACAGCTCGCCGGTTACGACATTTGGTACTGCGAATACTCCAATACTCCCGAGTTTTACTACGAGTTTTCAATGTGGCAGTACAGCAAAACAGGTCACGTTGACGGAATTGAGGGCAATGTGGACTTGAACATCTGCTTCACAAGCATAGCAGATTACGCAAAATAAGTATATGTTTGTATTACTATTTGTTTATAATCAAAGTGGCTTATAACTATTTGTATAATTAATTTTAAGAATTATTGTTTAACATTTTAGCAATGCGGAGATATCACAGCAAAAAACTGTGTATATCTCCGTATTTTATTTCTTATAGCGAAAAATATTGAAAAAAATTTAGATTTTGCTATAATAATAGTAATAGGTATATGATTACAATTTTGTAATGTTTAAAAAGATAGGAGAATTGATATTGGATAACAAATTCATCGGCTTAGACGGCTTTGATGAAATTGAAGCCGTTCCCGGCGCCAAAACAACACCCAAAAGGCGCTCAAAAGACAAGCCGCAGCACGCGGGTTACACTGTGCGCGAGCATAAGGTAATCAAGAAAAAGGTAGTGCTGGCAGCAGTGACCTCAATGGCAGCGGTAGTGCTTTCGGGCGTAACCGTTGCAGGAGCGATCGCATCGTCAAACGGAGAAAAAAAGCCTGCTCCCACAATGCCTGCCACACAGCCGGCTTTGGTCACCACAGCCGACGAAGCCCCGGCTTCCACCGCCGACTCCGCCGAAGCCACGCTTTGCGGACTTTACGTTGACGGCGAGCTTGTAGGCGTAACAACAGGCAAAGCTGCTCTTGAAAAAGCGCTTGACAAGGTGCTCACCGATTACAAAAAGGGCTACGACGCTCAGACAACGACCGAGTTCGCAAACAAGGTCGAGGTCAAAGAACTTGAAGAATCCGAGCGCGCAACGCTGACAGCCGAAGAGCTTGTAAGCCTTGGCATGGACAAGTTCAGCATTAACCTTGCCACCGACTACATTTATAAAGACGTTACAGAATACGAAACCGTTGTCACCTACGACGAAACAAAACCGGCATCCTACAAAAAGGTGACAAAGGAAGGCAAAAACGGAATTACCGAATGGACAGTCCGCTACACCTTTACCGACGGCGAGATCACCGATTCCGAAATCACGGGCTCAAAGGTCACACAGGAGCTTGTTAACGAGGAGGTTGTGATCGGCACAGGCGAAGAGGAAAGCAACGACGACGCCGAAGCCGAGGAAACCTACGACACCTCGGACGACAGCGAAAGCGACGGCGACAGCTACTCAGGGGACGCAGACTCCGGTGACAGCGACAGCGAAAAATCAGACGACAACAGCTACACGACCGGAAGCTCAGGCAGCTTTATCTGGCCGCTCCCCCACACCCACAACCTGACAAGCCTGTTTGAGTGGCGCTGGGGCAGAATGCACAACGGCATTGACATTGCGGGCGGCGACGACTACGGTCAGCCCATAATCGCGTCAGACAGCGGCACGGTGACCTGGTCGGGCAACGACGGCGGCGGCTACGGCAACTATGTTGTAATTGACCACGGCAACGGCTACACCACGATTTACGGCCACGCCAGCGAGCTTGCCTGCTCTACAGGCGACTTTGTGAACCAGGGCGACGTTATCGCTTATGTCGGCTCAACCGGCAACTCAACGGGTCCCCACCTTCATTTTGAGATCCGCGAGAACGACGAACCGCTCGATCCGCTTGGATTTGTAGGCTAAATATAATTTACGGCGCAAGGTTTTTGCCTTGCGCCGTTTTTCGTTTATTATGATTTGTTCAAACAAGAACTGATAAATTTAGAAAGTTATTTAAAATATCTTTCGTAGCCGTCCCAGCCTGAGGTATGGCGTGCCAAAATCGCCGCGTCCTGACCGTTGACCTTGCCGTCGCGGTTAATGTCGGCAGCATCCATACTCTTGATCTTGCTTTCGTAGCCGTCCCAGCCCGAGGTGTAGCGTGAGAGAAGTCCGGCGTCGCTTCCGTTGACCTTGCCGTCTCCGTTTACGTCGCCTATTAAAGTGCCGCCTTCGTCAAGGTTGTAATTCAACTCCTTATCAACGATCGAATAGGTGTAGTAGCCGGTCTCGATTTTCTCTTTTACAGGCGTGAGGGAGTCTTTATCAACGCCTTCGGCTTTGGTCGGGAAGTAATACTTCCTGTCGCTGATCGTTATGTAATTGTCCTTGCTGTAGGTGCAAACCGCCTGATGATAGTCGTCAAAAAGATATTCGTTGCCATCCTTGTCGGTGTAGAGCTGGTAAGCCGTCATATCAACGCTGCCCTTGGTTTTAAAGATACAGTCAACGGGCTGATCCTCATAGATAAAGTGAAAACCGGATTTATCAAAATCCTCGACTTTAATATTGCCGATTTCATCGCCCTCAAAGTAATAGCCGCGTTTTTCATTGTAAACAAGCTCGGTGATTTCGTATTCATCAATTTCATTGTCGAAGGTATTCCCGATGCCGTCCTCATATAAGTCGTCCTCAAATAAGGGTTCCTCATAATATAAGCCCTTCGCGATATAGACCTTATCGGGCTCGGAATCCCTTACAACCTTGGGATCGGACAGCGCATGATCCTCAAATTTGTAATAATCCGTGTCAATAAAGCGCATTTTTACGGGCTCGCCGTCATCGCCGCGTACAATTTTATAATCGGAAGCCGCGAATTCATCGGGATCCATGCTGATGCTTTCAAAGGATTTGTCGTCAACATAGAATTCAAGCTCGCTGTCCCAAACAAGGCGGTGTACAAAATAATCGGTGGGATTATCTCTGTCGTCGATCCACCCGAAGTTTACAACATAAACGCCGTCGGGGTCAGAGGAACAGCTCAGCTTTGTGGTGGAGTCACCGCGAAATTGTTCGTTCCAGTCGGTTGTATAGTAAGCCTTAACGGGCATATTTTCGGTAACTAATGAAAAACCCGCCGCCTCAAACTCTTCCTCGGACAGTTCATCGAAGGAGTATTCAAAGCTATAATCTTGCACGATAGCGTCGTACTGTTCAAGATAAATAAGCTTTTTGACATAGTAGCCGTTTTCGCCGTAGCTCGCCGCGTAGAAAGTGTTGGGGTCGGTATCGCCGCGGAGAACCGCCTTTTTACCGTAATATGTTTCTATGCCTTCTGTTTCCTCGCCGACTTCGAGCACATCGACGTAAACATTCTCGTCATAAGCTTCCTTGCCGCCCTCAGTGAGATAGGTTTTTCCGTTGCCGAAGTTTATCGCCGTGGAAAGGTCGCTGTGCGAGGTAGATGAAATTATCGCCGCGCCGTTTTTGGATTCGAGCTTAACCTTGACGTCCTTACCGAAGTTCAGGACAGAGTCGCTTGACTCGCCTTGGATCGTTATCGCGAATTGCTTGCTTTTGTTGGAGTTAACAGTCAGAGTGCCCGTGCCTTCAATTGAAAGCGAACCGCCGTGGCCGTAGCCCCAAATGGAAATAGCTTTAAGCTCACATTCACCCTCGACCTTTAGCTTAAAGTCATCGCCCATCATGTTTGTGCTTAAAGAAAGCTCGGGATGCTTGAAGTTTGTAAGAGTCAGAGTGTTTGCGGCGCGGTCATACGAAGCGCCGTCAATCGCGTCGTGAGCCTCATTCTGCTCAAACACACTGTAATTGCTTTCTTCGTTGTACAGTCTAATGTACGCCAAATAGTACTCGCCCCATTGCTCCTCGCCGGGACCGTTCGCGGCGAACACCGTGACCGCAGACGAGCCTATTAGCAGTGCCGCCGAAAGAAGAACAGCGGTAAGCTTTTTTAAAAATGATTTCTTCATTTTAATCCTCCTTATACTTTTATAAAAAGTTAAAAAGTGAATATACTTTTATTAATTTTATCATATTTTAAGGTTCTTGTCAAATAATTATGTTAAATAAAACGGGGATGTGAAAAACACACCGCCGTCATTTACACGTGGCAAATCACGGCAATGACTGCGTTTTTTCACATCCCTGATACTGATTTCAAATCTAAAGCTTATTAATTTAGTTTTTATCTAAACATATACTGCGCGGTGTCAACGATATTTTCAAAGGTCTTGTACGCGCGGTTTGCCTTTTTTCTGAGCTTAGGATTATCGTCGGACGCCTTTTTTCCGAGGTAACCAACCGCAATGCCTGCCACCATGCCGGCTGCCGCGCCCTTGGCGATGTTAATGACCGGATTTTTTGACATTTTTATCACTCCCAATATATTTTTCGCAAGAAAAGACTTGCAAAGTTATTGTTCGTCAATTAAAATATAATATGATTTGAAATAAAAGGACTGACAAATTTTGGCAAAATTAAATCTTGTGCTCGTTGAGCCGGAAATACCTCAAAACACGGGCAACATCGCCCGAACCTGCGCCGCCACCGGTGCTTCGCTTCACCTTGTTAAGCCGATGGGCTTTGCGATTGACGACAGAAAGCTAAAGCGCGCCGGGCTTGACTACTGGCACCTGCTCGACATAACCTTTTACGAGGGACTGGACGACTTTTTTGAGCGCACCAAGGGCGGAAGCTACTTTTTCTTTTCAACCAAGGGCACTCACCGCCACAGCGACGTAAGTTACCCCGACAACTGCTATCTGCTTTTCGGAAAAGAAACGCGCGGACTGCCCGAAAGTCTTTTGATAAAGCACCCGGACGAAACGTTAAGAATACCCATGATAGACGAGGCGCGAAGCCTTAATCTTTCAAATTCCGTTGCGGTCGCGGCTTATGAGGTGCTAAGGCAGTGGGATTATCCCGAGCTGCAAAACAAAGGCGAGCTGCACCGGCACAAGTGGAGCGAGGTCAACAATTTAACATAAGATAAAAACAGGGCGTGCCTGCCGGCACGCCTTTAATCGTAGATGTCGTCTTCTTTTTTCTTCTTTTTGCGCTTGCGTTCCTCCTTGGGCTTGGGCGTGATGCCGAAAAGCTTGAAAATACGCCTTTTGCTGCCGCTGTAGGCTCTTCTGAAGGGGCGGGTGTAGTACCAAAAATTGACGTAGAGCCTGTATCGAAAAGTCCGCGGAGTATACGCCTTTCCCTTGCGGTAAAAAGCGGTCATTACGGCTATGATTTGGTCGTCGCGGATCCCCTTTTCGAGCGAAAACTGATTGTCGCCGCACATAACATAGCTTCCGTCGTTGAGAAAATCAATGACTCTGTGCAAAACATACTTGCCGTTATCGCGCCTGTAAAGCGGAACGTCAAACAAATGCAGCCTTCCGTCCGGCTTTTTCAGCACAACAACATCCTTGCCGTCGCGCAGCATCGGCAGCATGCTGGTGCCCTTGGGCGTAAAGGTAACAGTGCCGCCGCCGTCGATTTTTTCGCGGAGGATATCTATAACGTCGTCTAACTGAACCTCTTTATTCAAGGACATCAGCATCCTTTACACGCTCAAGGAATTTGTCTATATCGGCTTCTGCGCGCTGACGGTCAACCTCGTATTCCTCAAGCATTTTTTCAACCAATTCATCCCTGTCCGCGCCGTTTTGAAGCAGCCCGAACAAAAACGCGCCTGTTTCGTTAAGATTGATTATCCCGTTGAAGTCCAGAGTCTGTTTGCCGACCGGAACAACAACATATGAATCCGCAACCTTGCGGAGAATAAAATTGTCTTTAATTTTCATTAGTATGTCACCTCATCCCCAATAGTATACAATAAAAGATTAAAAATATCAAGTTTTTATCATTTTTTTGCTTAGCATAAAGTTAACGATAATCTCTCCAAAATAATCTCCCAAAGAACGGACAGCCGCAAGCTCGCAGCTGTCCGTTCATCATTGCAAAAAATTATCCTATATTGTACAAAACAAAGCCTCCGCGCCTGCTGTGTCCCGTGTTCCACAGGTCTTTCAGACTGAGCCAGCGGTAATGGCTGTAGGTTACTGTTTTTACCGAAAAATCAGCCCCGGAACCGTCGTAGCCGTTTATCAAAAACCAGTGCCAGACATAATCCTCAAGCGCCTTGTTGCTGTGGTTGAGGATAAGCGTGGGCACGGGATAACCGCCGTCGATTTGCCTTTTCACCGCTTCGCGTGCTTTTTCATAGGGCTCGCTGCCGCCAAACGGAGTCATTGAAAGCCGCGTTTCGCCGCAGCTTCGCAGATAGTCGGAATATCCGTCAATATATATTTCGAGCCTGTCGATGCCCGTCATGCGCGGAGAAAGGAACGGCTTCATTTTGTAGGCAAAGCGCACGTATTCGTCCCTTGAAATACCGGCGGCGTTTTCGGGAGCGATTTTTGACAGTCCCCTGTGCAGCGCAAAATATATGCTGCTGTCGCAGGCGGTTTCCGCTCCGCATCCGCCGATACGCATCATAAAAGTCGGGAACCAGTCCTGATTGCCGCCGTATGAATTTCCGATTTTAAAATGCTTTAGCTCGCGCTTCATATGACCTTCACCTTTTCCGGTTTATCAGTTTTATAACCCTCGGGCGGTTGCTGCGCTGCAATATGACGAACGTTAAATCGAAAGCAGCGGACAGCACAGATGTGACCGCGAACACCCAAAACGCGCCTAACCATATTGAAAACACAAGCGGCACAAAGCTAAGCACTGTAATCACCTCATGCACAAGCTCAGCCTGACACATCGCCTGAGCGATTTCGTCCCAGGTGTGACGCCCGGGGTCGAACACCTCCGGGTCATAGGTCGGGAGAATGTTTTTCCAGCGCTTGACTCCCAAACGCTTGTAAAGCTTCTTTTCCCATTCGCGCTGCCTAAACCAGCCCTTGGTGTAATCCGCCCTGTTGTTCATCGTGATGTTGAAGATAAACCCAACTGCGAGCCGCATCAAAAAATGATATGCGATCGTGCCGAAGGTCACGGCAAGTGAATAAAATACATTTACTTTATAAAGTGCGTAAATAACAGCGCGAAGGACGCAGCAAGGCTGGCGCCTTGCAAGGACGACAACGCAGTATTGCGGAAAATAGACCGCAAAGATTGTCTACTTTTTATTAGGTATTAGTATAATTATAAATCATTATACAACATTTCAGGCTAAGTATCAATAAAAAAAACAGAAGCACCAAACGGCAGCTTCTGCTTTTTGATCGGTATATTAGTTTTCGGCAAGCATTTTCTTTGCGCTTGACAGCAGTGAAAGATACATAAAATACTGAACAATGCTGAGGATCAGTGAAAGCGCCAAAAGAACGATAACAAGAGCCTTAGCAGCCATGCTTTCGATAAATATCGCGAAGAATCTGGTGAGCAGGGCAACGATACCGATCCAGAGGATAATCCTGAACTGGCTGCCGCACTTTAAGATCACCTTTTCATCGTGGCACTGAGCAGCAAGGTTGCCTATGCCGAGGATAACAAGCAAAGAGCAAACAAACGAAACCGCGTTGCTGATTACGGAGGAAAGGCTGCCGAGGAAAGTGTTCTGTGAAAAAATCGAGGCTATAACAAGAACGATGACGTTGAAAATCGTCAGATAGATAATAGCCTTGAATGATACTTCATCCCTTGCGGACTGAATTGTGCCGATAATCATCAGGATCACCGCAATGACAGCGCTCACTCCGGTAACGATACTTGTCAATACAAGACTGATGCCGGAAGCCGCAACGCCCGCGTCGTTTTTGCTGTCAGACGCGCCTGCTAACGCAAACACAAGAATTATTGTAATAACTCCCGCTACTACTGCGATCAGGTTTAAGATTTCGGCGGTGAAAATTTTTGAAATGCCTTTTTTCGCGTTTGGAAATTTCATGTTCCCACTCCTTAAATATATTTTTTTGAACAACCACCCGGTTGCCTGTTATTAAACAAACTTAACGGCTGTACCCCACGCGAGGATCTCGGCAGCGCCGCTCATAATCGAAGCGCTTGAGAACCTGACGTTGACAATAGCGTCGGCGCCCATATTTGTTGCCTGCTCTATCATGCGGTTCAAAGCCAAATCGCGCGACTCAGCGAGCATTTTGGTGTAGGAACCGACCTCGCCGCCAACGATGGTGCGCAGACCTGCGCCGATGTCCTTAAAAGCATTTTTGGACTGAACGGTGTTGCCTGTTACCATGCCGAGCGTTTTGATTTTTTGTCCTTCAATAGTAGGTGTGTTAACAACGATCATATTAAATTCTCCTTAAATTATTTAATGCTTATATATTTAAAGCTTATGTATTATTATCCTATGTTTTTATAAAAGTGTCAAGATATAAATATAAGAAAATATGTATTTTTGTTGTAATACTAATTCCTGATAGAAAGTAGACTTATATTTTGCGAGGGAGGACGCGGCAAGGCTGGCGCCTTGCAAGGACGACAACGCAGTATTGTGGAAAATAGACCGCAAAGATTGGCTACTTTTTATTAGGTATTAGTATAATTATCCACTGAAAATATGAAGCCCCGCAACCTTCAACAGCTTTTCGGGAGTAATATATAACTGCCGTTATCAACAAAATTTTCTTGACAAACAAGGAGAATATGAGATAATAATAACAGAAGCTTTTTGTTTGGGAGGAACAGACGATGACCGAGAAAATAACGCCGAGAAAAATAATGCGAAAATTCGGGGTGTATATGCTGATGATATTCATAGCCTGCTGCATGGCGCTGTGTTATCAGATCTTTATTTTTGAAAACAGCTTCGCCCCTGCCGGCATAAACGGCATTGCCACAATGATCCAGTACAAGTTCAGTTTTTCCGTCGCGTATATGAGCCTTATCATAAACATTCCGCTGTGTATTTTAGCGTTTGTTTTTCTGGAAAAGGACTTTGCCGCCAGAACCACGGTGTTTGCCCTAACCTTTTCCGTGGCGCTGCTGCTGCTGCAGTTCAAGGTTATCGACCTGTCCTTTTTAAGCTATAAGACCGGCAACGGAACCAGCACAATTCTTGCTCCGATAGCATCGGGCGTTATCAACGGCTTAATTTACGGAACCGCGATTCGTCTGAACGGCTGCACCGGAGGAACCGACATCGTCGCGGCGCTGATACATAAAAAATGGCCCGAGCAAAATATGCTTTGGATAATTTTCGCGATAAATACAGCCGTTGCGATCACCTCATATTTTGTATATGACTTTAAGGTTGAGCCTGTGGTGCTCTGCATTATTTACTCGTTCCTTACAAGCCAGGTCAGCGACAGCATACTGCGCGGCTCAAGACAGCGCGTAAAGTTTGAAATCGTCACAACTGAAGCGGAGGCGATCTCAAACGAGATCATGACAAAGCTCAGGCATTCGGTAACGGTGGTTCCGGCAATGGGTATGTTCTCAGGTCAGGAAATGGAAATGCTGATTTGTGTTGTTCAAAAGCACCAGGTCGTCGAGATGGAAAGGATAATCGCGGCTCATCCCACAGCCTTTGCCTATTCGACCTTCACCAACGAAACCCTGGGCAATTACGAGAAAATACGTTACAATGTATTTGATAAATTCAAAAAGGAACAGCCGTGATATTTTACTGCATAACAAGCGCAGCTGTCGTTAAACTGCTGCGCTTGTTAAATTTATTCGGTTATAACAGAAAACTCCGATCAGCTGTGCCAGCTGCCGTTATCGTAAATTTGTCCTCCGTGAACGTCCAAATCGGGTGTTTTGCCGCTGTCGTCGCCCTTGGTAAAGATAACGTGGTTGGCTCCGGCGGGGATGTCGGCGCTGTAAACGTTGCCGCCCTCGCTTTGCATATCGTTGCCCGGCCATGACATCATCTGCAAATTATCGTCGCTCCAGAAGTATGCCTTGACGGGGCTCCAGTTTGAGTCGTTGCGGAAGTAAACCTTGCCGCTTTGCTGCTGGTTGCCCTGTGTGGCGGGTTGGGTGCCCGGAAGTTCTGTCCAGTTGCCGTCCTTATACATCTTGCCTGCCTGTAAATCGAGGTCGGGAGTTTTGCCGCTGTCGTCGCCCTTGGTAAATATTACGTGGTTTGCGCCGCTTGGGATAACCGCGCTGTACAAATTGCCGCCTTCGTTTTGCATATCGCTGCCCGGCCACGACATCATCTGTAAGTTATCGTCGCTCCAGAAGTAAGCCTTAACGGGACTCCAGCCGTAGGTGTTCATAAAGTAAACCTTTGAGCTGTCAGAGCCTTGAGTCGGGTTTGTGGGCGAGGTTGGGGTTTGTCCGGTGTAGTTGCCGCATCTGCCCGACTTGCTGTAGTTTTGAGCAAGATACTGCTGAATGGATGTGGCGTCCTTGATCGTAACGTAACCGTCACCGGTGACGTCGGCGGCGATTTTGCCGTTGCCGCTGAGCGGTCTTATGTCGGCAATGTGCATCTGAACCTGAGTAGCGTCCTTGATGGTGATCGCGCTGTCCTGGTTGGAGTCGCCGTACAAAACCCTGACGTACGGCGTTGTCGGATTGGTGGGAACAGTCGGCTTTTCCGTGATCGGCTGAGTTGTAGGCCTAACAGTGGGATTTACCGGCTTGGGGTTGTACGGCTCAAGCCGGTTGTTGCGGAAAATCACCGTCTGTCCGCTTAAATCCATGCCCGGCTCCATGTCGGCAGGATAACGGTTTGTGGTCGCGGTTTCGCTTTCGGTAAAGATCACCTTGGCGTTCTCGTAGCCCTTCGGAACGTCTATATAACGGTAGCCGGTCGAGGAATCGGTCTGCATCTGCAAGCCCGGCCAGCCCGAAGCCCGGTTGCTTTCGTCTATATAAATATAAGCGTACACATTTGACCAGCGGTACTGCGAGGTGTCAAACCAAATTTGCTGAACCGCGTTGGGATCGACCTTGGTGTAGGTGTAGGTTTCAACATCCGAGGTTTCGGTGCTGTTGCTCGCCTTTACCTTAACCGTGGTGACTGTGCCGAAGTCCTTGCCTGCGCCGATGGTTATTTTCTGACCGTTGGTAAAGCTTTGAAAAGCGCCGTTGTCAACCGAATACTGACCTGAGGTCGCGTTTTCGTAGCTGAGCGTAAGGGTAACGGAATCGGTCTTGTAGCTGGATGATCCGGGTGTAACGGAAGCAACCGGACCGGCAGGCTTGGGATTATAAACGACCGCAACGCCTGTTGAGCCGATCTGACCTTTGATCATACCGCCCGAAACGGTAAATGTGTTGCCGGTTACCTCGTCCTTGTAGGTGCCGTTTGACATCTTGTTGGCTCTTACGTTAACACTTGCGCTGCTGCCGCTTACATTAACAAGCACAACGCCTGAGTTTCCGCGCTCGTTATACACAATTGAACCGCTTGCGGACAGGTATTCGGACTGTCCTATAAAGTAGTTCTTGAAGTGGTTGACCGCCCCGACCTCTTTGTCGCCCCACGCGGTTACACTGGCGGTACCGATGGAATCGTTGTAGTTACGCGGACGCGCAAGGTACATACCCTGTGCCTCGCCGCGCGAGCCTACGATCGCCCAGGTTTTTTTCAAAGTCGTGTCGCTTTGACCTCTGGACTTGTTGTCGGCGTAGGTGTCGTGAGATTCGTTCCACAAAACAGCCTTTTTCGCAGCCGGAGCCGAACCGTCGTCATATGAGAAATCGGTTCTTTTGGCGCCGTTTGCGTCGCCGCTGTTGACCTTGTTGCGGATGTCGTTTGATACGCTGTTGCAGGTAACGCTCATCATGTTGGTGTACTGGTTAACAATACCCTGACCGCCGCCTGTTGAGTCCAGGATCTCGCCGTAGTAGTAGGGTGTGAAACCCCTTGTGCTCTTGGCATAGGAGGTTGTTGTGTTAAGCAAATTGTTCCAGAAGTTGCTGCTCGCGCCCTCGTAATCGTTCGGAACCTCGATATGCTTGGCGCCGTCAAAGCGGAAGCCGTCAACGCCGCAGTCGATACATTCCTTCATAAACGCGATCTCGTAATTCTGGATCTTTGAATTTCCGGTGTTAAGGTCAGGCAGACCGCCCATACAGTTGTGGGTAATGTCCCAGCGGCTGCCGTAGTTTTGGGTGTTCTGATAAATTGAATGCCAGCAGTTGCCGTCGTTTCGGATATCTGCAGGAATAGTGTCGGACAAAGTGTTGTCGCCCTTGTTAGCCATATGGTTAAGCACCGCGTCAACAACGACCTTTACTCCGTACTTGTGCGCTTCGTCGCACATAGCCTTAAATTCGGACTTTGTGCCGAGGGCGTTCCATGAGTTGGTGTCGATCTTAAAATTGGAGGGCTGATAGTAAACCCACCAGCTGCCCTGCATGGTTTTTCCCTTTGTGCTTTCCTTGATGGTTTGGATCGGGGTTGTCTGAACGGCTGTGAACCCCTGTTCGGCGATTTTTTTCATGTTGCTTTTGATGCCGTTGTAGCTCCAGTTCCATGCCTGCAAAATTTGGCCGTCCTGAATGTTCTTTGCCAGTCCGTAGTTGGCGGAAACGCCGTCGCTTGAATTGGCTGAAACATCATTGCCTGACTTGGCGGAAACATCCGCGGCAGCTTCGGTCGCGCCTGACGCGGTAAAGCTTCCTGCCGCAACGCATGACAACAGCAGACAAACCGCAAGCACAACGCTTGTAATTTTCTTGTTCAACTTCATCACTCCTAAATAAAAAATTACCTTGGCTTAAAAAGCCCATGCAATAATATAATAACAAATTTAAAAAACATATTCAATTTGCACCCTGCACAATGAAACACCTGTATTTTTGTGCATATCAACAATTAGTGATTTTACACATCTTTACAATGACAAAAAAAGCGGCAAAATGCGCGTTCGGATGCAAAATGATATTTTGAGCGCTGCGCCGCCGCGGTTATTGATTTTAAGTTCAAACGGTAGTATAATTAAGCTGTATTTATTATGCGGAGGGATGTTATGTGAACAAGGTAAAAAACAATGTTTTGTTTTTGCTCTACACAATTATACTCGGCGCGATCGTCGGCTTGATCATCTGGGGTTTTCTGCGGATCATGAACCTCGGCATTGAATTTTTGTGGGATTTTGTCCCTTCCAAAATCAGCTTTCCTTTTTATACGCTTTGTGTCTGCACAGCCGGAGGATTTTTGATCGGTCTTTGGAAGCGCAAATTCGGTGATTATCCCGAAGAGCTTGACAAGGTGCTGGGCACCGTAAAGAAAACAGGCGGATATCCCTATCACAATGTTTTTTCCACACTCGGTTCGGCGCTTTTCCCCCTGCTTATCGGCGCGAGCGTAGGTCCCGAGGCAGGACTTACGGGCGTTATTTCCGGACTTTGCACATGGGTAGGAGATAAGCTTAAGCTGTTTAAAAGAGAGGTTGAGGATCTGACCGCGATCGGGTTAAGCGCAACGCTGGGCACTGTTTTCCGTTCACCGATGTTCGGTTTTATGGAGCCGATCGAATCCGACAGGGACACCGTGCTTCCCAAAACCTCCAAAATCGTTTTATACTTCGCGGCTTTGCTAAGCTCATTCGGCGTGTTCATTTTGCTTAACAGGCTGTTCGGGATAAGCATGGGAATGGAAGGCATGGAAGCCGAAAAGCAGGAGCTTTCCGTATATCTTTACGCCGTGCCGCTTACGCTTGCGGGCATTGCAGCGGGTTTTCTGTATTTTATATTCAAAAAGCTTACAAAAGCCCTTGCCGCTAAATTTGAAAAATATGTTGTTTTGCGTGCCGTTGCCGGAGGACTTCTTTTGGGAATTTCCGGAACCCTTCTTCCCCTTACCATGTTCTCGGGCGAACACCAAATCGCGGAGATAACCGACAACCCCGGCGCGACCGGCGCCGCCTTGCTTATTGTTACGGCGGTTGTAAAGCTGCTGCTGACAAACATTTGCATTGATTCGGGGCTAAAGGGCGGCCACTTCTTCCCCGTTATTTTCTGCGGAGTAAGCATCGGCTGTTCGATCAGCCTGTTATCAGGTATAAGCATGGTGTTCTGTGCCTCGGTCGTTACCGCGGCTTTGGTAGGCCACACACTGAAAAAACCGCTTGCGACCGTGCTGCTGCTTATGATAGTATTTCCCCCAAGGCTGATACCCGTAATGCTTTTTGCGGCGATGGCCGCCAAGTTTATTCCAACGCCGAAAATTTTTATGAATAAATAATATTTCAATACGCAGCAAACCCCGTTCCTTGCCGAAACGGGGTTTGTTTTTGTTTTATTACATCATGGGAGAGTGAAAAAATCAACAGTTTATAGGATGAATATAGCCAAATCAACCGAAATCTTTAGCGGTTTCTCCGATGCGGTATGCGTCGTTGTACTGCGCGATTTTACGCTGGATTGCGGTTACGTCGGAAATGTTCAGCTTTTCACCGGTGACGCTGCAGCGGCGGCCGATAACGCCGTCCGCATCCTTGTCCATATCTGCCAGCACGCGCTGAACCGTGGAAGCGTCAACGATGTTTATTTTGTTGTCTCCGTTCGCGTCGCCGATCATATAGTTTTCATACACGTTAAGCGTAACAGGCACCGCGCCGTCGTCAAAGGTCAGCATCAGTTCATGAGAACCGAGCCCGAGGTGAGCAAGCTCGGATTTTCCGATGGAAAGCAAGCCCTCGTGCAAAATCATATTGCTTTCAACGATCGAGCCCTGATAGCTGCCGTCTATCGAAACCGAACCGATCACGGATTCGGAGTTGGTTTGGATTTTGACGCCCGAAGAGCCCTTGCGGTCCCATTCGATTTCGGGTGTGTCGGTTGTGATGTCCTTCGGCTCAAGCGGAAGTATTGCGTCGTAATCGACATAAGCCATTACACGGTCGCTGTTTTTGGCAAACTGCTGACCGCGGAACTCCTCCTCGACGTCCAAATCGATCTGACGTGTAATTACCTGACCGTCGGAGTTTCCGTTGGTATAAGTCAAAACATTGGTGTCCTTGTCATAGTCAACAACAATTGCAACGTGGTCGAACCACTGTCCCGAGGAATCCCACGAGAAGAAAATCAATCCGCCGGGCTTATAGGGGATATCAAAGGGATCGACGTCAATGTGGTAATAGGTATTCCAGTAATACTTGTCAAGCTTGTGGTGTGCCTTTGGGGTGTAGTAAACATCCTGCTGTTTAAAGTTGTATGCCATTATCCAGGAATCGGCGTCAAATTCGATCCTCGGTTCGGCATAGTATGAATAATAGTATCTTTTTAATCTTTCGTCATCGTTATAGCCTGCCTGATACAAGCACCAGCTGACAAAAATCGCGCACCAGTCACAGTCAAGATACTGCGACTGCTCGTCCCTGTCCATGACATAACGCTGTGCCCAGCGGGTGTATTCGGTGTTGCCGGTCTGGCTTGAGTTCATTCTCAGCGTGGTTCCCGTCCACAGCAAGCCGTCGGCGCGCGCCTGATCGACGTCGATCCCCGCGGTGGCGTAATTCTTGTAGCCCTCCTGCGACAAGGCGACCGCAAGGGTTCTTTCCATGGCGGTTTTATCCGCGCTGTTTTCAAGTGCAGCCGTGAGCTTTTCATAGTAAGGTGACGACTGATACTCCGCAGAATATTTGTAATCATCCTTAGCCGATGCAGACGGAACGGAAATAATGAATGTTGAGCAAACAATAACCGCCGTTAACAAGCTGCTGACAATACGTTTATAGGACATTTTGATTCCTCCTGATAAAAGTTTACGGCATGCGCCGCTTTTCATTTACATTATAGCACAAAAAAACACAAATGTCATCGGTTGACAAAAATTTTTTATGAATTATAGTAAACCCAACCTATAAAGAGTGCGGGAAACAAGCTTGCTCCCGCACAGCGGCGTGACTGAGGATTTATTCGCACCGATTTTTCCTATTAATCTGCGGTGTGAACAGATAGCGCGGTGCAGTAAATCCTCCGTCACGGCATAATGCCGTGACACCTTCTTTAACAAAGGAGGCTTTTTCTTTGTCAATTGTTGTCCTGATAAAATTACATTAGGACTTTTTCCGCATACAGAAACAGCCCTTCCCAAGCGGGAAAGGCTGTTTGCTTTAATTCGCGGAATTAGTGGTGGATGTAGAAAGATTCGTCGTAGTTTGCGCCGAAGTTGTTAGCCCAGAACTCTGAGCCGTTAACTCTGTAGCAAATAGCGTACTGGAAGTTCGAGCCGTTTGCGTTAACCTTTGTGCTCCATGTTTCGGTGCCGTTTGCGTTGGTCTGAACATAACCGAGCGCCTTGTCCTGATATGAGTTCCAGCCGTCGGTTGTGTATCTTACGAACACGTTCTTGTGGTAAGCGTAGTTCTGGAGAACCGCGTTGATCTGGAAGTTAGCTTTGTCGTACTGATAACCGATTCTTTCAGCAGCTACGGGAGCAGTACCGATAACGTCGGCGTCTGTGTAGTCCTTGCCGTTGTTGTTGTCCCAGATAACCTGACCGTCAGCCTCGTACTTGATTGCGTACTTGCAGTTGAAGCTTGAGATGTAAGATCTCCAGATCTTGGAGCCGTCGCTGAGTGTGGTAACATAAACAGCATTGGAATCCTGCCAATCCATTGAATCAAGGTAGTTGTAGTGGATAGTAACCTTCTGGTTGTTGGCGTTGTCGTTAGTTTTTACATAAATTTCATATGTAGATCCGCCGTACTTTGAAAATGTTCTGCTTGAAGAGTAAAGGCTTACTCTGTCGGTTGCAGCGCCTGCTGTTGCAGTGCCTGCAATACTCATTGTGCCGAGAAGCATAACGAGAGTTAAAACGATTGCAGTAATTCTTGATGTCTTGGTTTTCATGGTAATATACCTCCGTATTTTTTTCTGTATGAATAAGCCGAGGGAGTAACGGATTTTGGATTTGTGTTTTCCTGCCGCTCCCTCGGGCGCAAAAATATATTACCAGACGAAATCGTAAAAATCAAGTCTATTTTTAAAAATCTAATTTTTGTTTATCATCAACTAATTAAGGCTATTATTTTTGTGCAGCCTGCATAACCAGTAGAAATAGTACACAAAACATTGGCGCAGTATTTATTTACTATGACATTAACCGGCTTTTAACAATAAATCACTGGTTTTTTGCCTCCTTTACCCTGCCGAAGCAAAAAAACCGTGCCGGCTCCATTTTATTTTGAACCGGCAGGGCAGTTTAAAAAGATTCAGATAAATCATATTTTCACCCCAGCACTATCTTTCCGCTTTTATCGCCGTCAACGGTGAAGGACAGCAAAACGCCCTTGTTGATCGCGGCGAAGTAGTCCGATTCAAGGTATTCGTCCCCGTAGCTCTCCTGGATCTTTTGAAGTGTTTCGCGGAGCTGAAGCAAAACCGCGAATTCGTGCTTGCAGCGGTAGGAGCAGAAGCATCCGCAGTTGAGGTTGCGGATTTCTCCGCCTGAAAATTCAAAGCTCACCTCGTACACCTCGGTGCCCTTTACAAGCGCCCTGCCCTCGCTACCGTCCACGCAGATATAAAGTACCTTGTTGCGGTTGTAATAATCAAAACCTCTGTCTGCGATTTCGCTTCGGATATTTAGCCCGCCTAAATCGTCAAGCGAAAAACCGAGGTCATCATAACCGACAGCGACTTCTTCGTCGGTCCGGGGCGGAAGGAACCAGCCGCGGATCTTTTCATACGGGATAACATCCTGATCAAACGCGATAAGGTGTGAGCCGCCGAAGAAAAGCTCGCCCTTAACGGCAGTGTCCGCGACAGCGATCACGCGCTTATAATCCGAGAGCCTGATCCTGAACGAGCGCGACACCTCGGTGACAATGCCCTGAACGCCCTCAAGCTTGCCGTCGACAAAAACAATGTCGCCGATATGCAGATCAAATTTGTCGTTGTAATACGCAAGCGAACGTCCGTTGTCCGGGAACCGCACCTGCACCACCGACTTCACCGGCTTGTTTTCCGCAGGCTGTGCCGCGTGAAGTTCTTTTCTCTCTTCATCTCCGTAACCTTGAAAACCTATTTTGTATTTCATAACACTGCCTCCTTTGAGTTTTTTATTTTACATCTTAATTATCTCACAACAGGTGTGTCATTTAACGGACTTTGCTCTATTTTCGGAAAATTATCAAAAAAATACGGCGAAGTCAAAGCTCCGCCTGTGTAATACTAATACCTAATAAAAAGTAGCCAATCTTTGCGGTCTATTTTCCACAATACTGCGTTGTCGTCCTTGCAAGGCGCCAGCCTTGCCGAGATTTTTTGGGCAAGCTGACGGAATAATATTCAAGCAAGCCGTGCGCTTTGAATTGTGCGGTGTTGCCTTAAACTGCCGGGCGTCAAAACAAGCCGCGCCAAACAGCATTAATCCCTGCCAATCAGCCACGCAAAACCCCTTGCCGTCCGTTTGTCGGGATCGGCAAAGTGATTTCCGCTGTTCCATTCCAACACCCGGTCGTTATCCAAAATATCATACTGCATTTTGATTCTTTCGCCGACGGTTGACATAACCTTGCTGCGCGTTTTCTCTTCCTTGTCGCCGAGGCTGAGATATGTCATCTCCGCTTTCATTTTGTTTGATTTGATAAAGCTGTCCCAACCCGGAAACCACACGGACGGCGACACTCCTGCAACGCCCCTGAAAACATCTGTCTTATACCCTGCCCACAGCGAGAAAAGCCCCGCGAGAGAGTATCCGCCGAGGCAGAAATCTGTTATTTCACTATGCCCGTCTTTGATGTACGGTATCAGGCTTTCGGTAATGTACAGGAGCGTTTCCTCCGCTCCCGAGCCAAAATCCTCTTTGCCGAAAACCGCAGGAGCTTCCCAAGGAGAGAGCTCCCTGTTCCAATCCACGACTTTAAAGGCAACATGTATAAACGGCTTACCGGTTAGTCTTTTTATCTCCCCGACCTCTTCACGAAGCAGTCCTGCCCCGTGCTCATCAACAGGTTGGATCAGGCATATCGACGCTTGTTCAGCCGCATAAATACAGCATTTTTTTGAAGCTATTGTTTTTTCGGTCATTATGCCGCCCCTTAATTTTATTTCACTCAGACAGCCTGCCGTAGTCGTCCCATTCGCCGAACATCTCGCCTGCTTTGGTTTTTTCGATCAGATGCGCGAGCGATTTTTCATAGAGATCGCGGCTGCGCGTTTTATAGAACGCCACATTGTAGGCGCGCACGCGCCTGTAAAGCGGCGGAAAGGCTTTGAACCGCGTCCAAACCCTCGCTTTTTTCAGCGCTGCCTCAACATCCCGGTCAATGCGGAAGCTCCTTGCTCCCATTGCAGGAAGAACGGCTCTGCCTGCGTCTGTCATCAGTCCCAGCCTTTCCAAACGGCGCACGCGCTCTTTGTTCAGCTCCGTCCACGGGCTGTTTTTCCTGCGCGGACTGAACCGCTGCATTCTCACACCGTTGATGGGCTTATGTATGCTGTCGATCCAGCCGAAGCACAGCGCTTCCTCCACCGCGTCAATATAATAAAAGCCTTGCGGATCGACCGGCTTTCCGCGCCTGACAGCCACCCAGCATTCGCTTTCCTCCGCCGCGTGAAGCGTCAGCCATTCCCTGAACTGTTCGCGGCAGGTAACTGTAAGGATATTGTGTTCCGCCATTTTGTCACTCCGTTTCCATGCCCATAAGTATGACGTGACGTTCGCGCTTGAAGCCGAATTTCTCATAAAACGACGGCAGCACGCCTTCGGCGGCGGTAATCAGGTGAACGCCGACGATCCCCTGCTTTTTTACGTCGTCAAGACACTGCGCCAACAGCTTTGACGCGATCCCCTGTCTTTGATAATCGGGATGGACGGCAAGGTCGTTGATCTCAAAGGTTCTGCCGTAGTGAAACAGCATGGAAGCGCCGAGGATAAACCCGGCGACTTCTCCGTCAGCGACATATTCCAAGCCGTAGGACTGACGGCTCTCCATGATTTCGCCAATATGTACCGCCGCGTCCTCCACGCGCCACGGGTCGTTCCACGGCTCGCCCGAAAACGCCCTTGCGTATATCTCCGCGTACCGCTGCAAATGCGCGGCATGTATCGGTTGAATATGTTTATCGCTCATCTTTTTCACCCTTTTAAGAGAATTATATTAATTCACCGCCGCGCAAACAGCCTGCTCACCGCGACGGACAGCACGGCAGCCAAGGCTATACACAGCAGGAAATTCTGCGGATAGCAGGTTTTAAGTCCGATTTCGTTCATAATTGCGCGGATAATAACGTGGCTGAGGTAAAGCTCCAGCGAAATCGAGCCTGCAAAACGCAGGAAACGGCTTCCTCCGCATTTCGACAGCACGGCGGCTGCAATAAACATCACAACAAAGGGATAAAACAGCGTGCCGAGTCTCAGGGAGAATATGCCCCACAAAAAATCCGGGCGCAATTTTGTGACCGGCATCAAAATCATTCCGGCAACGCCCGTGACGCACAGAATGACGGCTTGCGCGGTAAAGTCTTGACCGCTGTGCGCCTTTCTGCCGTACCATGCGCCGAGGATGAACGGAACCACGCGCCAAAGCGCGATTTCTATGTTGTCATACACGCCGGGAGAAAGGAAATGCAGCGTCAAACAGCCTGCGATAACCGCCGCCGTCAGGACTGCCGTAAGCGTTCCGGCAAGCCTGCCGTCAGGTATTGAAACAATGCGGTAGAGCAGCGGAAAAACCAGGTACAGGATAAGAATAAGCGAGATATACCACACCAGCCGCCTGCCCTGAGTCCAGAAGGAAATAGTGGAAAAATCGAGCAAAAACTGCACCCAGCCGGTTTTTTTCAGCAGTATGTCGAGAATAAGCCAGCCTGCGCCGCCAAGCACGATATAGGCAGGCAAAATTCGCCTAAGACGCTTGCGGTAAAAGCGGCTCAGTCCCGGATCGCCCGACATCGAGTAGAACAGCCCCATTCCCGAGAGAAAGAGGAAGATTTCCACTCCGCTGCTGCCCAGCGCGAAGTTATAGATTTTTGTCATTGCCGCTGCGGCGCCGCCGAAGCCTGCTTTTTCCACATCCTCACAGAAGTGAAAGAGGATTATGGTGATGATGGAAAAGCCGAACAGCTCGCCGCGCACGTCAGGAAGCGAGGAAGTTATACGTTTTATCATTGTTATCACTGCGTACCTTGTATATTACGGGAAAATCGAATAGTTACAGTCTGATGATGTTTCCATACAACAACATCAGGTGGTTTCCGTTCCGGAAAACTTGCTGTTCAGCGCTCTTGCCTGCGCTTTTTACAAGTGCTCCGGACGGCATTGTGGTCGGGGATGTGTTCAAAGTTTCTCAAACTATTTTTTCAACCTCCAGAATCCAATCCGGTCTGTATCCGTTTGTATAATTGAACGTATTATTCTTGATTTCAGCAACCTTTACAAAACCGTCTATTAAAACATATTTCATAATAAACCTGATTTCTTTGTCTTACTTTTCAATTTCAGTATAACATACCAAAACGCAAATAACAACCGTTTTGCCGGTCAAAATCTGAGCTGCATAAAACAAAGAATACGCATAGAATTTGCGTTTCCAAAAAATGTTAAAAATTTTTTAAAAATCTCCGATCTTTGCAAAGAAGTTGCATGCATAAAACAAAGAATACGCATAGAATTTGCGTTTCCAAAAAATGTTAAAAATTTTTTAAAAATCTCCGATCTTTGCAAAGAAGTTGCAAAGGTCGGTCAGTTTGTAGAAAAACCCGAAGTCCAGTTCTCCTGAATTTCGGGTTTTTCTACAAACTGAAGCCCTGCCGATCGGCAGGGCTTTTTGGCGTATTATAAGCTTTCTTTCAACACCTGAATCACATCCGCCTTTGTCAGCGTTTTATAGCCGCCGTCGAGAATGATCGTTCCGTCTGCAATACCGTCGAGCACATCCTCTGTCGCACCTAATTCGCTGATTGAAAGCGCGGCGCCGATTTGCTTCATCCAGCCTTCCATTGCTTCAAGGCCTTCATTTGCGACCTGTTCGTCTGTTTTACCCTCGGCGCTTACGCCCCAAACCTCTGTAG
>CADAYK010000021.1 GCA_902792105.1 uncultured Ruminococcus sp. | reverse complement strand
CATTGAAGGCCAGTTTTCATTGCCTATGCCTATGTAAATAACGTCGCCGGGTTCAACCTCCATCATCTTTCCGATTCCTTTAATGCCCTCTTTTTCGGGAGTATAGCTGTTAAGGTAGGTTCTCACCTGATAGTTTTTATTATTTGCCTCAGGGAATAACGCAATCAGAGTTTTATTGTAACGGCTGAGATCGACGAAATAATCTGTTACGGACGGATCGAAGTTTTTGTCCAAATAAGCTCTGTCTACAAAAAGAGATTTAAGGGTAGTGTCTGTATTCCCCCAAAGGCTGCCTATGTCGGAGCCCCATGTGCAGGAATACTGTACTGTAATAACGTCCCGGTCGCTTAGGGTACCGTTTTCAACCTTATAGCTTCCGGCGCCTTCGGTCGTGAACCAATCGTTAAGAGTCATCATCCAGCCGCCCGAACCGTTGAAGGCGTATTCCGAAAGACCGTTTACTTCGGAAAGATAGCTGTATTGATTAAGGCTGTAGCTCACATTGTTTTCATTAAATACATCTTCAACAACGGAAAGCATGAATACATCTTCAACAACGGAAAGCATGGTTGAGTCACTTTTCAGCTGATACTTTTGATCGATCAAAACGCCCTCCCAAGGCGCGCTGTCGGCTGTAGAAAAGGTTTCGTTTTTAACAATTACCCAAACCTCGCCGAGGTCTTTTTCTTCTGCGTTTACGGTTAAGCCCGTTGCTGACAGAGCAAAAAGCATTACCAAAACGAGAGTTAATGAAAATAGTTTTTTTGCGGATGTTTTCATAGTTTTCCTCCTTGAAGGCAATAAAAAAGCCTTTCTTAATAAAATATTAAGAAAAGCACAACAAATAGAACCGCAAAGACAAAGGCATTTGCGGTATAATCGGCTGCGCTTCTTCTTGTCCAAGAATGCAAGTCCAAGGCAACGCGGAAGCGATCTGACTTATGGCACAGCCAAACACAGTAATGACAGTTGCTACGGATTCTCACCGTATTCTCTATTACATACCCTGAAAGGGTAAAACGCGAAGCCTGTTTAGTTTTCTATAGTATATCACATCCGGCAAAAAATATCAATGCTTACGCTGTTTTAATTTGTCGAAAGGAAGCTGAACAAAGATTACCGCGGCGAACATAATAACGCAGCCTGTGATCTGCATAGCGGAAAGGCTTTGATCCTGCGTTAAAAATCCCATTTGATACGCAAAATAACTCGCTATGGCGGATAGCACCGACTCAAGGCTCATTATAAGCGCGGCAATCGTCGGGTTAAAGTTTCTTTGACCGATGATTTGTAATGTATAGGCAACTCCGCTTGACATAATTCCGGTGTAAAGTATAGGAATTAAACCGCTTGTGATCTGATCAATTGACGGAGCTTCAACGATAAAAGCAATTATACCGCACAAAACGGAAGCAACAAAAAACTGGATACATGAAAGCACCACACCGTCGGTTTTAGGAGAAAAACAGTCGATAACCAGAATGTGGACAGAGAATAATACAGCACAAATAAAGACAAGTGAATCTCCGAGCGAAACGGAAAAGCCTTCGGTTATGCACAGCATATACATTCCGATTACAGCGGCGGCGGCTCCGATCCATACCGTGAACGGGCATTTTTTCTTTAAAAAAATCCCGATAATAGGCGTCAGGATTATGTATAGGGTTGTTATAAACCCGGCTTTTCCGACAGTGGTGAATTTTATTCCGTACTGCTGGAACATACTTGCCGCAGCAAGCACGGCTCCGCAGCATATTCCGCCGATAACTGTGGTTTTAAAGGGCAGCTTTTTTATATCAAAGTTTTTTCCGCCCAAAGCGTTGGGATGAAACTGTCTGAATATAATAACAGGAACCAAAAACAAAAAACCGAGAAGATTCCTTACCGCATTGAACGTAAAGGGCTGCATATAGTTGTTTCCCATTGACTGAAAAACAAAGGCAACGCCCCAGATCAGCGCGGTCATTGACAGCAAAATACAGCTTCTTATGTTGTTTGTCTTGCTCATATTCCACTCCGTTTAAATAGTAACAGATGTATTTTATCATAATTATTTGACTAAATCAATAGCGTTAACATTTTACTTTAAGCCGAATATTATAAGACAAGGTGATGTGATGATGAACTGTATAAGCTTACAAAAACTTGGGATAAACAAGAGCGGCATCATTTCCAAAATTGAAGGAAAACCGGATATTACGGACAGACTGGCGGACATGGGTTTTATTGAAGGCGCGTGTGTTTGCGCCGAGTTTGTAAGTCCGTTCGGCGACCCTGTTGCTTTTAGGATCCGCAATACAGTTGTAGCGGTAAGAAAAAAGGATTGTGCCAAAATAATGGTTAAGGAGCTGCCGTATGAGAATCAAAAATGACTTTGCGTTCAGTATTGCATTGGCAGGTAACCCGAACGTCGGCAAAAGTACGGTTTTTAACGCTTTGACAGGCTTGAATCAACACACGGGAAACTGGACGGGAAAAACGGTTGAATGTTCTAAGGGCAGCTATATATATAATAAATTCAATTTTGAACTGACAGATTTACCGGGCACATATTCGCTGCTGTCTTTTTCAAGCGAAGAACAGGTCACGCGCGATTATCTGAAAAAATATCCGTCTGACTGTGTAATTATAATGACAGACGCGAACGCTGCAGAGCGCAATCTTGTTTTCGCGCTTCAGGTCATGTCCTTATGCGAAAAGGCTGTGCTCTGCCTTAACATGAATGATGAAGCGGAAAGAAACGGACTGTACATCGACGAAAATAAGCTGTCGAAAAAACTCGGTATTCCTGTCGTTAAGTGCTGCGCCGTTAAAAATACAGGTATAGAGGAACTGAAAAGGGTTTTGTTTGAAGTTTGCTGCGACAAAATAAAATGCGGCATAAATCACGCATATATTAAAGAAATTGATGTTTTTAACAGCAGTCTTCATAAGGAAAACATAGCTAAGCTGACATGCTCGGCTGTTGAGATTTGCAAAGACTGTGTGACAAAAGCCGGCGCTGCCCGTGTTAATTTAAAGACTCGCCGGCTTGACGGGATCCTGACTTCAAAACGGTTTGGGATCCCCGTAATGCTGCTTGTGTTCGGGATTTTGTTCTGGATAACGGTTGTGGGGGCAAATTACCCGAGCCAATGGCTCAGCCTGCTTTTCGGCGCAGGAAAAGAGTGGCTGAACAAATTATTTGACTGCTTGTGTGCTCCCGCATATGTAAAAGGAATGGTTATTGACGGAGTTTACACAACGCTGAGCTGGGTGGTGGCGGTAATGCTTCCGCCGATGGCTATATTTTTCCCTTTGTTTTCTGTTATTGAAGATTCGGGTTATTTACCGAGAATAGCCTTTAATCTTGACAAATACTTCGCAAAATGCGGAACGAACGGCAAACAGAGCCTTACTATGGCTATGGGCATAGGCTGTAACGCCTGCGGAGTAACAGGCTGCAGAATAATAGAGAGCAGGCGTGACCGAAAAATCGCGGTACTTACCAACAGCTTTATGCCCTGCAACGGGCGTTTTCCGGTATTAATTGCCGTTACAATGTCATTTTTCGCTTCGGGAGCCAACAAGCTTATTGCCTCGGTTGAAGTTGCCTTGGTGCTTCTTGCCGCGATTGTTTTCGCGGTTGCCGTTACTCTGGCTGTTTCAAAAATTCTTTCGGCAACAGTTTACAAAGGCGAGCCGTCCGGCTTCGTGCTTGAGCTTCCTCCCTACCGAAAACCTCAGATAGCAAAAACGATCGTGCGTTCATTGCTTGACAGAACACTGTTTGTTTTGGGCAGAGCTGTGCTTGCGGCTGCGCCTGCGGGAGCTTTGATTTGGCTTGTCGCTAATACCGATATCAACGGTGTGTCGCTTTTAAAATACTGTACAAACTTTTTTGAGCCGTTCGGTCTGTTTGTCGGACTTGACGGAGTAATTATAACGGCTTTGCTGTTGGGGTTCCCGGCTAACGAAATTGTGATACCGATCATTATAATGTCATATATGTCCTGTACTACACTGACGGATTATACAGGTTATGAGCAGCTGAGTCAAATATTGCATAATAACGGCTGGACAACGGTTACTGCTGTTTGTATGCTGATAATAACTATGCTTCACTTTCCCTGCTCAACAACCGTGCTTACAATAAAAAAAGAAACAGGTAGCCTTAAAACTGCGCTGCTTTCAATGGTTCTTCCGGTGATTTTAGGTGTTCTTTTATGCGCGGTCACCGCGAATATCTCAAAATTATTCTTTATATAATCAAAAAGGAACACTAAACAATCAACGTTCAGTGTTCCTTTGATTTTGATATTAAATTAAATTAACCCTGCTTCTTCCTGTAATAATACAATGCAGAAGTTGCGATTACAAATACAGAAAGGATAATAATTGTGGGGAGAGTTGCACCTGTCTGGATAGCTCCGTTATTATTTTCGGATGAGGACTTGCCGTCGGGTGTACTGTCCGGAGTGCTGTCGGGTGTAGCTTCGTCAGACGTTGAAACGGGCTTTGTTTCTTTATTGTCACCGTTGTCTGTCGCGGGAACAGTAGTAGCTTCGGTATTGTTCTCGGTAGGTATCGTGTCGGGCTCGGTAGGTACTGTGTCGGGCTCGGTTACCGGTTCGGTTTCAACAATTTCGGGAGCGCCCTCGATAGCAGGAATTACAAAGCTGAGTTCAACAGGATCTACAGCGCCGGTCTGATCGGATTTTGCATTTACAATTACCTTAACGGTTCTTTCATTTCCGGAAGGCTCTGCCGTGAGCACCCATGTATCCTGAACGACGCCCGAACCGGATGCCATGGATGAGTAATTTTTGCTTGTAATTCCGTCAGAAGTGTTTACACCATTGGGAAGTTGAAGCTTGACTTCAACATTTGAAAGGTCAAATAAGCCTGTGTTCTGTAAAAAACTCATAACAGAAACATTTTCGTAGCCTGTGCCTTCTTCGTTGATCGCAAATTCTCCTGTGCTTTTATTTGCGCCCAGCGCAAGTTCTGTGTTAGCGCTTACGTCAATAGCACTGAGACCGTAGTATGTGCGGCAGGTAAGCGACTGTCCCGGAGCAAGTGTTCTTTCTTTCCAAATCGCATTAACAGTGCTGTCACCAAGTGACTGGCTTGTATCAACCTGGGGTATTAACTCTCCATAATTTGAACTGAAGTAATTTGAAAACTGAACTATATCAGGCTTTGCGTTGCCGGGAAGGAATGTACCGGCTGTAAGACTGTCGAATGTATTGTAAGACAGCGGAACTTCGCTGCCGCTGCGCTGAATTCTTGTTGTAACCTCGCCTATTCCGGTTACACGGTAGGGAGCACGGTCATTTCCACCAAGCATGGTATCAAGCATAATACGTGAACCAACACTGTGATTTACCGTGTCGCTGTTTTTGGTGATCATGGTAATCTCGATTGTATCCTCGTTGCCGGTTACCGTATTACCTACGATTTTGAGTGTAGCTGTGATATCGGTGTTTTTGTATACACCGTTCAATGTGATGGTTTTTGAAGACGCATCTATATCACAGTCAGAAAAGAACATCTGATCTGATTCTCCTGAAGCGGAATATGTACTGTTTACGAAAACATCAATATTTCCGTTTTTCATATGTTTGCCGTCGACCGTAACATTTTCAGCCGAAACAGCAATTGCGGTTGAAGAAGCAGCCAATACTAACGCTGCCGCACTTACTCCAACCTTTTTTAACAGATTGTTCATAGTAAAAATCTCTCCTTTTTTGAACATAAGTTTATTATACATTTAAAATTCAAAAAAATCAAGTAAATATAATATTTTTTATCTTTTGTTCATACTGCTATATTATTATTTTTTTCGACACTGTATAATTCGACGAAAAAAAGGAGTACCTCAAACGAGATACTCCTGAAAATGTGTTTTAATTGAAAATACAGCGAAAAGATTACTTCTTAACGTTGAATGCACCCATCTGCGGATACTGAGCAGCAGCGCCGAGCTCTTCCTCAATGCGGAGAAGCTGGTTATACTTGGCAACACGCTCTGAACGGCTGGGAGCACCTGTCTTGATCTGGCAAGTGTTGAGTGCAACAGCAAGGTCAGCGATGGTTGTGTCGGCTGTTTCACCCGAACGGTGTGAAGAAACAGCTGTGTAGCCGGCCTTATGAGCCATCTTGATAGCTTCAAGAGTCTCGGAAACAGAACCGATCTGATTGAGCTTGATAAGAATTGAGTTACCTGCGCCGAGAGCAATACCCTTTGCAAGTCTTTCGGTGTTTGTAACAAAGAGGTCGTCGCCTACGAGCTGAACCTTGTCGCCGAGTCTTGCGGTCATCTTCTGCCAGCCTTCCCAGTCCTCTTCATCAAGGCCGTCCTCGATAGAGATGATAGGATACTTGTCAACAAGAGCTTCCCAGTGATCGATAAGCTCGTCTGATGTGAAGTCCTTGCCGCTCTTGGGCTGATGATAGAAGCCCTTGCCCTTTTCGCTCTTCCACTCTGAGGAAGCAGCGTCCATAGCGATCATAAAATCTTTGCCGGGCTCATAGCCTGCAGCCTTAATAGCTTCCAAGATCTTCTCGATAGCAGCTTCGTCGCTCTCGAGCTTGTTGGGAGCGTAACCGCCTTCGTCACCAACTGCGGTAACGTCGCCCATTTCCTTAATGAGCTTTTTAAGGGTGTGGAATACTTCCGCACACCATCTGAGGCCTTCCTTGAAGGTGGGAGCGCCTACAGGCATAACCATGAATTCCTGAGTATCAACCGCGCTGTCAGCGTGAGCGCCGCCGTTGAGGATGTTCATCATGGGAACAGGAAGCTTTGTGCCCTGTACGCCGCCGAGAAACTTATAGAGCGGGAGCTCAAGAGCGTTTGCGGCAGCTCTTGATGTTGCGATCGAAACAGCAAGAATAGCGTTTGCGCCGAGCTTTGACTTGTCCTTTGTGCCGTCGAGGTCGATCATAACCTTATCAACAGCATAAATGTCGGATGCGTCCAAACCGATTAAAGCAGGAGCGATTACGTCATTGATATTGTCAACAGCCTTTTGCACACCCTTGCCAAGATATCTTGACTTGTCGCCGTCACGAAGCTCAAGAGCCTCGAATTCACCTGTTGATGCGCCGCTGGGAGCTGTACCTCTTGCAACAGTACCGTCAGCGAGTGTTACCTCAGCTTCAACTGTAGGATTACCTCTGGAGTCAAGGATTTCTCTGCCGACTACATTTTCAATTGATAAGTAGTTCATTTAACATACTTCCTCTCATAAAAATTTACAGATTGTTAAAATTTTAACGCCCTGCATATATTGGTTTAGCACTATAAGTACTAACTGTATTTAGTATATCACAGCGGCTTTTGTATTGTCAAGCTTTATTGTAATTTTTACGGATTATTTGGAAGTCTTTTTGATATTATTTGTATGTACTGTCTAAATCTCAGCCTCGGCAACCTTCATCATAATCGCGCATTCCATGCGCTTTCTGAACAGCTCGCAGCCGTATTCGTAAATACCGTTTATCGAGCCCGTCGCGTGGTAAGCATTCGCGGCACAGCCGCCGCTGCAGTAAAGCCTTGCCCAACAGTTTTTGCAGTCAGGGCGCGCGTAAGCATTGCAGAGCTTGAACTCATCCTGAACAGCCGTGTTCGTTACGCCCTCATAAATGCTGCCGAGCCTGTATTTATCATCGCCTACAAACTGATGACAGGGATACAAATCGCCCCACGGTGTAACCGCCATATATTCGGTACCCGAACCGCAGCCCGAAATTCGTTTATAAATGCAGGGACCTCCCGTTAAATCTATCATGTAGTGATAAAACGTAATAGGTCTTCCCTCTTTTTCCCGCTTGAGCATTTCCTTTGCAAGAATTTCGTATTGCTCAAACAACACCGGCAAATCTTCATATGTAAGCGCGTAAGGGTCGGTTGGAGCGCACACAACGGGTTCCATGGAAAGCTCGGTAAAGCCGAGGTCTGCCATGTGAAAAATATCGTTTGTAAAATCGGTATTGTTATGAGTGAATGTTCCGCGTACATAGTAACCGCGGTTTCCGCGCTTTTTAACAAATTCCTGAAATTTTGGAACGATTATGTCGTAGCTTCCCTTGCCGTTAATTGTTTTGCGGAGGTTATCGTGCACTTCTTTTCTGCCGTCAAGACTGAGTACAACATTATGACATTCTTTGTTTGCAAACTCGATAACGTCATCATCCACAAGCATACCGTTTGTAGTAAGGGTAAAGCGGAAATTTTTATTGTGCTGTTTTTCTATGCTTCTGGCGTAGGCTACGATCTCTTTCACCACGTCAAAATTCATAAGCGGCTCGCCGCCGAAGAAATCGACCTCAAGATTAACGCGGCTGCCGGAGTTTTCGATCAGAAAATCAATTGCTTTTTTGCCTACCTCAAGGCTCATAAGCGCGCGTTCGCCGTGATATTTGCCCTGGCTTGCAAAGCAATAGTCACAGTTAAGATTGCAGGTGTGGGCAATGTGAAGACAAAGCGCCTTGATCACCGTATTTCTTTTTTTGAAGTCAAAGGCAAGATCTTCGTATTTGTCATCGGTAAAAAGTCTGCCGTTTTCCTTCAGTTCGGTTACGTCGTCGATGCAATCCTCAATTTCACCTTCGGTAATTTCAGGATCGCCCGAGTATTTCTTGCTCAATTCGGCAACAATGTCCTCTCTGCGGCTGTTTTCATACATTTCGATCACATCGTAAGCCAATTCATCAACAACGTGAACGCTTCCGCTGTATACGTCCAGAACAATGTTGTAACCGTTAAGTTTATATTGATGTACCATTATAAAACCCCTATACATAAGGAAAGCCGTTAAACCAAAAGGCATAACGGCATAAAATCCTTGATTTAAAATTATTTCTCAAGACATTTTTCGCACTGCTGGTTGGCAACGCCGCATGAGGTTTTGCAAGCTGACTGGCAGGAAGTCTGGCACTCGCCGCAGCCGCCTGTTTTAACGCTCTTCTTTAAGTCACGAGTTTCGATTGTTTTAATTCTTTTCATGATATCGTACTCCTTTGATATAAAATATCTTTATAAATAAATATTAACATATACGCCTTGATTTGTCAATTACAATTCTGCAACAGAAAGACAATGAGGCATGTTTTTTTCGGACGAGATCATTTCGACTCCGTTCCTGATTTGGTAATTGATACAATCGCAAATTTTTTCCGTAAGCACCTCGCCGGGTACGATCAGCGGAATTCCCGGAGGATAAGCAAAAATGTATTCAAGACTGACGCAGCCCACAGCTTTATCAAAAGATTTTTTTACGGCTTTATAATCATCCTTTTCGCACGGAAAAAATCTGCGCGGCGGCAATTCAACATTAAGCCTGTTTGACTTGCGCTCAGCTGTGAAACAATTATTGTCGATCTCGGACAAGGCTTTATACAAACGTTCAAACCCCTCAGCGGTATCGCATACCGAAGTCATGGCTATAACATAGTCTGCCGATGACATTTCTGTTTCAAGCTGATATTCTTTTCGCAATATTCCGGCAAGCTGATGACCGGAAAGATTTGTTTTATCCGTCAGTATGACAAGCTTACCGATATCGCGGTTATCACAATCGAAAAGGCTAAGGTGTTTCAGCGTTTTAGTTCTTTTATAGAATAATGTTAAATTATCAATATATTCATCAAAAGCCGTTCTGCTGTTTTTAAGATAGCTTAAACAGCACTCGATTGAGCTCATTAAAATATAGGACGGACTGCTTGTTTCAAATACCGCTGTATTCAGGCTGAATTTTTCCGCCAAGGTGTTGTTGTTTGTGAGAAGTAAAGCGGTTTGAGTAAGTGAGGGTAAAGTTTTGTGAAGGCTGATAACAGCCGCGTCGGCTCCCTGATGAACAGCCGGAACCGGAAAAGCTTCGTTAAAAGGAAAATGCGCGCCGTGAGCCTCGTCCACAAAAAGCATGGCGTTATGAGCATGGCATATTTCGGAAATTTTCCCGATATCGGAGCAAACACCTTCATAAGTGGGCGAAGTAATAATGACAAGCTTTATATCTTTAAATTCGGTTAGCTTTTTTTCAACTTCACCGGGAGATACAGAGCCGAACAAGCCAAATCCGGTTTGTCCGGGTAAAATATATTCGGGCTTTAATCCCATAAGCTCAGCCGCGTTATACACCGATTTGTGGCAGTTACGGGCAATCAAAACACGGTCGCCGCGTTTTGTCATTGAACGTACAGCCGAAAGGATTCCGCCTGTCGCTCCGTTGATCAGCAGCAGAGCATAATCAACGTTATATATTTGTGCGGCAGTATCACCTATATCCCTTATACAGCCGTTTGCGTTGTGAAGATCGTCAAAACCGTATATTTCGGTTAAATCAAGCTTATACGGCAATTTACCGTCGCCGTTAATGTCAAACCGTTTATGCCCGGGCATATGAAAGGGATAAACGGAGCTTTTCGAGTATTCAATCAATTTTTTGTACAACATCAATTTGTACCGAATTCTCTTAGTTCAAGGCCTTTGTTGTGATCAAGCGCCCAGTCTATGCTCCAGTAGCTTGTGAATAAAAGCAGATGATTTCCCTTTAGATCCTGAATACGCTTAGTATCCGAGGCAAGATCAAGGGTTTTGGGATCAACATCTTCATTTACGATCCAGCGGATATATTCATAAGGAAGATTTTCCATAATGATATCTACATTGTACTCGTTTTCAAGGCGGTATTTTAATACGTCAAACTGAAGAACACCTACAACGCCGACAATTACCTCTTCCATACCGGCGTCAAGCTCCTGGAAAATCTGGATTGCGCCTTCCTGGGCGATCTGGCTTGTTCCCTTTATAAACTGCTTGCGCTTCATTGTGTCTTTTTGACGGACACGCGCAAAATGCTCGGGCGCAAAGGTCGGAATTCCCTTAAACTGAACCTTGTGCGAGGGTGAACAAATTGTATCGCCGATTGAGAAAAGTCCCGGATCGAAAACGCCTATGATGTCGCCTGCGTAAGCTTCTTCAACGATTTCGCGCTCCTGAGCCATAATCTGCTGCGGCTGTGACAGGCGCATTTTCTTTTTGCCCTGAACGTGGTAAACCTCCATATTCTTTTCGAATTTACCCGAGCAAATTCTCATAAACGCGATTCTGTCACGGTGCGCCTTGTTCATATTTGCCTGGATCTTAAAAACAAAAGCCGAAAAGTCGTCGGACATGGGGTCAACCTCCTCGCTGATCGTTTCCCTTGCGATCGGAGAAGTGGTAAGCTTTAAAAACTGTTCAAGGAACGGTTCAACACCGAAGTTCGTCAAAGCGGAGCCGAAGAACACGGGGGTCAACTTTCCTTCGCGCACAGCGTCCAAATCGAATTCGTCGCCGGCTCCGTCAAGAAGCTCGATTTCATCAAACAAATCCTGCTTAAGATACTGACCGAGAATTTCGTCAAGACGGGGATCATCGAGCGCAAGCTCCTTTTTCTCGACTTCCTTTTGACCGTTATTTGCGGTGAAAGACAAAATCTTTTCGGTGTTTCTGTCAAAGACACCCTTGAATTCTTTACCCGAGCCAATCGGCCAGTTTACGGGATAGGTGTTTATGCCGAGCACATTCTCGATATCCTCAAGCAAATCAAACGGACTTTTCGCGTCGCGGTCCATCTTGTTGATAAAGGTGATGATAGGTATATTGCGCATTACGCAAACCTTAAACAGCTTTATTGTCTGCTTTTCAACACCCTTGGAGCCGTCGATAACCATTACAGCCGAGTCCGCCGCCATTAGTGTGCGGTAGGTGTCCTCGGAGAAATCCTCATGTCCCGGAGTATCGAGTATATTTATGCAGTAGCCGTTGTATTTAAACTGAAGCACGGACGAGGTTACCGAAATACCTCTTTGCTTTTCAATTTCCATCCAGTCAGACACAGCATGCTTTGCGGTACGTTTTCCTTTGACCGATCCCGCAAGGTTAATGGCGCCTCCGTAAAGTAAAAGCTTTTCGGTAAGCGTGGTTTTACCGGCGTCAGGGTGGGAAATAATCGCAAAGGTGCGTCGCTTTTGAATTTCTTCCTTAAATGAATTCATATTTACAATCCTTTCGGAATAGTTTTGCGGTTTACAATTTTATATTTTACTATCATTTTACCTGTAATGTCAACATTTAAGGATAATAATATGAAAAATAAAAAAATTTTGAAATTAATTAAAACAAAAGCTTGACAAAATAATTAAAATATTGTAATATAATTACAGAAATGAACAGATTATTCCTATCTTTTCATATACCTTCCAACTTGGGGCAGAAACTGTGGTTTCTGCCCCAACTGTTTTATACACACATTATACCTACGGAGCACAGCCATGAACACATTCGGAATATACCTTCACATACCATTTTGCAGAAAAAAATGCCCTTACTGCGATTTTTACAGCAAACGCGGAAATGAAATTGAATATGAAAAATACACAGCCGAAACTTTAAAGAAAATCATAAGCTGGAGCAATCTTTGTAACAAAAAAGTGACAAGCATTTATTTTGGCGGAGGAACTCCGAGCGTAGTAGGAGCCGAAAGGCTTTGCGCAATGCTTGATCAGATAAAAAAACAGTTCTGTGTTGATGAAAATGCCGAGGTTACCTGCGAAGTTAACCCGGAAAGCGGCAAAGGTCTTGATTTTGAATTGATGAGAAAAACGGGCTTTAACAGGATTTCCGTCGGGCTTCAAAGCGCTGATGAAAACGAGCTGAAAGCTTTGGGACGAATTCATACCGCCGAGGAGGCAAGGCTTACCGCGAAGCTTGCTTCACAAGCCGGAATAAATAACATTTCATTTGATTTAATGATGGGTATTCCCTTTCAAACTCTTGAATCTCTGAAATATTCCATTGATTTTTGCGCGGATTGCGGCGTAACGCACATCTCATCATATTTGCTGAAAATTGAAAAAGGAACAAAGTTCTTTACCCTGAAGGACAAGCTTCCGTTATCAGATGATGATATTCAGGCGGATCTGTATTTAAACGCGGTTGACGAGCTTGAGCGCCGCGGCTACGCCCAGTATGAAATATCGAACTTCGCCAAGCCGGGTTATGAGGGTAAACACAACATAAACTACTGGAAATGCGGCGAATATATCGGTATCGGTTCTTCCGCACACTCTTTTTTTGACGGAAAAAGATTTTATTACGAAAGAAATATTCAGGATTATTATGACAGAAAAATAGTTGACGACGGTACGGGCGGAGATTCCCGGGAGTATATCATGCTCTCGCTGAGATTAAAGGAAGGACTTGTTTTCAGCGAGTTTGAGCGCAGGTACGCCTTCCCTGTTCATCCCGCAACCATCCAAAAGATTAAAAACTTTGCAAAACACGGATTTATGGAGCTTGACAGCGAGCACGCGTGTTTTACAAAAAAAGGTTTTTTGGTTTCAAATTCTATTATCAGTGAATTGATTTAAACGAATTGATGTGGTATTATTATGTAAAGGAGTTGTGATAATGATGAAAAACAAATTAATTACCACTTTAAGCGCGGCAATAATTATACTTACTTTAATTTTTTCGGGCTGCAGCGCCGGGAATCTTATTGATTACAGTTCCGGCAGTTCACAGACGAATGTCACTTCACAGGCTGACAAAAGCAGCAAAGCTAAGACTGACGAAAGCAGTAAAGCAAAGACTGACGGCAAAGACGAAAGCGACGGCACGGCAAAAACAACTTATAAGATGTCCGATATATATAAGCTGAAAAACACCGGGCATTTTGCCAAAAACACCCTCAAACACATTTTTGACGGAACAATAAACAGCAAGGGCAAGGCTACGGGTTATCACTACTCAATGGTTGAGGACAGCAAGGGAAGCATTATTGACGGAACAAGAAGCAAAGAGGACAAAAACGGAGTATTTACCGGAAAGGTTAAAGTCGGCGACGTAAAGAAAAACGGTTTTAGTTCATTTTATCCCGAAAGCTGGACTCCTCAACAGGTGGTTGACGCAATTAACACCGCATATGACTACGCGATAAACGACAGCAGCAATCCCAAGGGCTCGCTTTGGATCGGCTACGCAGACGACCTTGAAATTGATATGTATTTGGACAATAATAAAAAAATAACCACCGCCTACCCTGTTTATGAAGGAGATTGATTATGATTGAATATACAATATCTGTAATCGACGGCAAGAAAAAATTCCCCGTAATTGAGTTTTCCGACAGTCAATATGATTTGATCGGTGAGTTGTTTTTAGCTGAACGAAGCTTTTTGAGCAAGATAAAAAAGTTTTTAAAGGATGAAAACAAAACCGAGTTTTCGGCAAACGTTTTTTCAATAACTAAAACAGGTGAAGAAATACAGCTTGAGAATGATATTACCGAACAGGAGATCACCGTTGGTAAAGACGATTTCACTTTACTTCTTAACGCGTATTACAACGAATACAAAAAACTGAAAAAATAACTTACACTAATACATAATAAAAAGCAGTATTAAGGACCGGTTCAAAAGCGAACCGGTCCTTGTCTTTAGCCGTAAATGTGTTTTGTGTTTGTAATTCCGTATCCTGTTGCGAATTTTGCAATATATTTTTGGATGGCTGTGGAATCATCAATTGTTATTTTACCGTCGTTGTTTACATCCGAGGCAAAAGCCGATTCGTTATCCGCGAGAACCATATCCGCGATAAACCTTTGAACAAGCGAGGCGTCAACAATGTTGATGCAAGTATCCTTGTTTATGTCGCCCATCAAAGCAACTTTAGGTGTGTAAGACGAAACATACTGTGATGAGATCCATGCAGCGCGGCTTGAAAGCCAGTCGGCGCAGTAGCTATACATTCCGTCAAAGTTATTTGAGTACGAAGTATTATTGCTGTCTGTTACCATTGTAAGAGTCTCGGGATCAAAGTAAGCCTTCCTTAATGAGCTGTGATCCGCGATCCAGCTGCCGGTATATAACAGCCAACCGCTTTTGTAGTTCATTTCAGCGCTGCCTTTGACCAGCGAGTAATATTTGTCACAGGTGTAGAAATCAGCGTTGATCCCCTCGTTGAGCTTTTCTCCGGTAAAGTGGTTTATGGCGGGAACAAAGCACTCAAACCAAATCTTGGGAGCTGCGGCGATGATGTCTCTGTTCTGGCAAATCCTGTTTATAATGTTGGTGCTTGCTCTTTTGCCGGATCCCTTGCCCTTGTACCGGCACCACCAACCGGTATATTGGGTATAATCGCTTATACCGTAGCTTCTGATTTCGCTTGCGATACCGTTTGCATTACCGAGCGAGTTGTCATAATCCCAAACAGGCGAGCCGTAGAACTTGTACTGCCCGTTTTCGTCCTGTTTATAAGTAAAGAAGGTGCTTGAAACGCCTGAATCCCAGTTTTTGCCGAATTCGTTAATCAGGAAAAGCTTTGTCAGAGAATCAATATCCGCAACCGAGCCGATGTCTCCTCTCGGAACAGTGGTGTTGTAGAAATTGTTGAATTTGGCAAGCACATAGGCTTTAACTTCATTATATCCGGGTTCGCCCGGCTCGATTTCGGGAGCTTTGATTGTGATTTTGTTGCCGCTTGATGATACAACATAGTAATCATCGGAGCCTGCGCTTGCGTCAACCTCGCATACAAACGGAAAATCTTCCTTTATTGTGCCGTCCTCGTTAAGATAATCCGTCTCTTCAAAATCACTGACAAGTGATGAAGAACCAACCTCAACCTTTTCTGCCATCAGGTAGGAGCCCCAGTAAAAACCGTTTACATAGAAATCCACAAAACGCGAGTCGCTGGCATAGGGCATTCCCACAGCGTCGGACAAATCATAGAGAAAACGGTTGCGTGAAAGGGAATCGTCCTGATAGTTGGGAAGAATCGAATACTTTTTGCTGCTTGCCATGCCCGCGATCGAAACCTTTTTATCATATGTAATATTGTATCCCTTCTTGGGTTTGTCCCACGAGGTGTTTCCTCTGCCCTTGATTTTTTTAATTACTGTGTTGTTGATTTTGCCGTCGGGTGTTACAATCGCTCCTGTCGCCTTTGCGCTTAAGCTTTTGTCGCTGTTCAGATAAGACATAAGATCGGTACCTTCTCCGTCGGCGTCACTGTTGTTGATATAAACAGCCGCTTCGGCACTCGATTTCATGAATGTAAGCTTGAAGTTTTTGCCTTCTGCCGAAACTTCATAAGAGGTGTTTACCTCATAATTTACGGCAGCGGTTTTCTTTGAGCTGACATTTACGCCGTTTACGGTTACGTCGTGATCATAAGCATTGTAAATGTCAACGCTGCTGTCGTCAGCTGAGCTTGGAAGGAAGAAGTATTTTTCCAAGGGGTCAGCCTCGTAAAAATCCTCGTCATGTTCGCTCTGCCATTCCTGCCACGCGTCGGCATCGTCCGAATTAAGCGTTGCGTGAACGTAAAGCCCGGGCTCGGTGTTAAATGCCGATGGAGCCGGGTCGATCTGTTCGTCCTCCGCGCTTACCGGAGCCGCCGACACTACGCTGATCAACATTAGCGCTGCCAGTGCGGATGATATTATTTTCTTCATTTTTTAATCCCCCGTTCATATTATTAATTTATTAATTGATTGCCGATATTACAATTCCGTTTTCCTGTAAAATGCCGTCGCTGTAATTGTTTTTGTAGATTATATCTCCTTCAACACTTACTTCGCACGGATTTGTTTCGGCGTTCAAAACTATTCTTATTTTGTCGGATTTTGTATAGTCAACAAGTCTCGGAAAACCCGGATGACGGTTAAATTTAATTTCATTGCTTCTAAATTCTTTGTATTGGTGCCTTAGGTGAATCAAATTTGAAATCTTCGATTTTATCGAGTCATAATCGCCGTTCTCAATCTCGTCCCATGGCATGGTGCTCCGGTTATAGGGCGTGTAAAGACCTTTCATGGCTATTTCGGTACCGTAATAAATACACGCCGTTCCGGGCATAGTCATTAATACGGTCAGCTTTTGAAGCAGCTCGTTTTCGCCGCGGCTGATTTCAGACACCCTTGAAGTGTCGTGAGTGTCAAGGAAATTGAACAGCGAAAGTGTGGTCTGTTCGGGATAAAGGGTCCTGCAATAATTTAACGAATAAATAAAATCGGTAAAGCTGAGGTCACGGTTTTTCCAAAAATCATTTATGCAGCCCGGAAGCGGATAATTCATCACAGAATCATACTCTCTTCCGCCAAGCCAGCTTATGGAATCCATCCATATTTCGCCGAGGAAGAATATGTCGGGATTAATCTTTTTTATGCTTGAATTCAGGCTGTTTATGAAGGCATGCGAAACCTCGTCGCCGACATCAAAACGAATGCCGTCGATTTTCCAGTCCTTTGCCCAATGAGTGCAAAGCTTGGTGAAATACTCAACCACCTCGGGATTATTTGTGTTGAGCTTTGGCATACCTGACCAAAACGAAAATGAGAAAAACCTTGCGTCCTCGGTCGAAAACTCGTATTTTGCGAAATCCTCGGAGTTTATAAAGAACCAATCGTAATACCTTGAGCCTCTGCCCTTTTCAAATACATCCTGCCAGGCGAAAAATTCATGACCGCAGTGGTTAAATACCGCGTCGAGCATTACTCTTATACCCATTTCGTGAGCTTTGTCGATAAGCTCTGTCAAATCTTCCTCGGTTCCGAAGTCGGGATCCACCTCCCAATAATCATAAGTGTTGTACTTGTGATTGGAGCCCGAACGGAAAATCGGAGTCATATAGATTCCGCTGATCCCAAGCTCCTTTAAATAAGGCAGTTTTTCGGTTATTCCCCTCAGGTTACCGCCGTAAACATCGAGCCATGTAGGTTTTTCAAAATCGCCCCATGTTTTAAACTTTGAGTTCTTGGGAGAATCCGCAGCCCTGCAAAAACGGTCGGGCATTATTTGATACCAAACGGTGTCTTTTACCCATGACGGCGGTTTTATTATGTCGGCAGAATTCAGCCATGCGTATTTATAATACTGCCAAGAAGTGTTGTCGGCTTCGCTGACGGGACAAATCTTGTTTTCGCACACTACATAGCATTCTCCCATGCTTTCTACTTCAAAGTAATATTGAAGGCGTTTGTATTTCGGACTGATCCTGACGGTCCATATAACATGGTATTTAAGCTCGGCAAGCTTTTGCATTTCGAGCTTGTCGCCGAACCATTTTTGTTTTCCCCTTAATTCGTGTATAAACGGATCTCCGTGAATAATATATGCTTTGTCTACGTCTTTGTCGGTTTTCAGATTTATAACTACTGTGTTCTCATTCAAAGCGTAGCTGTATTCAATTGTAGTTCGGTGTGATATTGCGGCTATATTCATAATCTCTCCTTAATTATCGGTTACAACTCGTTTTGTTTTCCATTTTCCGCCCTTCCAGCGAATTATCATCATTATTCCTCTGAAGCATTCATCTGCGGCAAGGGCGATCCACAAGCCGTAGATCCCCATTCCGAAAACAACGGCAAGTAAATATGATCCGAACACGCTGATTGCCCACATTGAGAAAATAGCGCACCCGGTGGGATAAATAACATCCCCCGCTCCGCGAAGGCAAGCAATAAGCACAAGATTTGTGGCGCGGCCGAACTCAAGAACGATGTTTAACAGCAGAATATTTGCTCCGAAATTTATAACCTCGGGATCCGAAGTAAAAATACCTATTAGCTGATAACGGAACAATGCTCCCGTTAGCGCGATCGTAAGCGTGATGGCAAGCGCGTATCTGTAGGATCTCAGTCCGCGTGAATAAGCTTCGTCTGCCTTTTTTGCTCCGACCAAATGTCCCGTAATAATCTGTGACGCCTGGCCGATCGAAACCGAAAATATGTAAAAAAACATCGTTATGTTATGCACATAAGTTTTCGTAATAAGCTCAGCCTCGGACAGATAATTCAGAACTATTGACGTGATAACAAGCTGGGAAAGGTTGTATAAAAACGTTTCAAGCGCGGAAGGAACTCCGATTTTTATCATATCCCTTACGTCTGAAAACGGAACCGGCTTCAAAAGCCTGAAAATTGACGGTGACTCCACTTTTTTGAACAGGAAAAGCGCAAGCACCACGGTGCCGAGTATTCTGCTGAAGGTCGTAGCAACGGCAACTCCCATAACACCCATTTTAGGCAGACCGAAAAGTCCGAGTACCAAAACAATGTCGAGCGTTGTGTTGATCAGATTCATACCTACGGTTACATACATTGATATTTTTGTAAGCCCGTGATTGCGGACTATTACCGCCATTGAGCTCATAACCGCCTGTAAAAACAGGAACCCGCCGACAACGGAAAGGTACATTGACGAAAATTCGAGAACCTTTCCCCTTGCACCGATAAATGACAGAATATTCTTGCTGAAAACAAGAATAATAATACTTGCGATAAGACCTGTGACAAAGTTAAAAACGATTGACAGTGCCGCTATCCTTGAAGCGCTTTCACGTTTTTCAGCACCGAGATACTGAGATATCAACACCGCGCTTGCCCCCGAGATAACCGTGAAAACGATAGTAATGATAGACACAGCCTGATTTGCGGTGTTTACCGAGGACGCCGCGAGATCGTCATAGCGGCTGAGCACAAATACATCGACAAAACCAAGCAGCATAAACAGCGCGGTTTCAATGAAAATAGGCCACGCAAGATGAAACAGCCTTAAATTCTTCATAAAATCCCTTTTTCTTAGTTTTATATATTGTATTATACAATTTTTTGCGATATAATACTAATAATATTATACTTTACTTTTAACACAAAACGATTGTGAGGGATATTTATGCCTGCAATGCACGAAACAAAGGTTCACGGAAGGCTTTCGTTTCCGTTTGCCGTGTACGGTGCTATCCATTCCGAGTATTTAAGGGGATTTCCGCTTCACTGGCATGACGAAATGGAAATCATATATGTAAAAAGCGGAGTTATGAATGTAACTGTACAAAACGACGATTTCACGCTTTGTGACGGCGACATGGCCTTTGTTCAGCCGCAGGTTATTCACTCGATAAACCATAAGGATAACCTCAATTCGGAATATTACAATATTTTGTTCAGGTTATCGCTTTTGGACACGGGAATAAAGGATGTTTGTTTTCAAAAATATATAGAGCCGGTCTACTCACAAAAAGTGATGATCCCTTCTTTCATAAAAAACGAAAGCGAGCTTCACGACAAGCTGATGCCCTTTATTGAGCAGTTGGTTGGGCTTAACCCGCAACAAAATGACGGCAGCGAGCTTATTATTAAATCTTGTCTGTTCGGGATAATGCACCACATCTGCATGAACTGCGCTCCGGCTAATGATGAGGAACAGTATAAAATAACCTTGAACAGCAAGCTGAAAAAAACTCTTGAGTATATCAGAAATAATTACAGTGAAAATATCACCGTAGAAAAAGCCGCAAATATGAGTAATTTCTCGGTCAGTCACTTTTCTAAAATGTTCCGGCAGCTCACCGGTTCGTCGTTTACACGGTACCTGAAAAATTACAGGCTTGAAATGGCGTCGGACAGGCTCGAGAGCAGCGAAAACAAGGTATCGGAAATTGCATTTGAATGCGGATTCAACAACTTATCGTATTTTACACGGGCATTCTGTGAAAAGTATCATGAAACACCGAGTGAATATAGGAAATTACACGAAAAGGAGATCTGAAGATGAACAAAAAGAGACTCATAGCTTCCGTAATAATTAATTTTACGGTATTCGCCGTAACAACAGGTGTTGTTATTTCATATTTCCTGGGAAATACCACGCCTCTTGTTCAAAATCCGGTTGATAAATTCAGGTTCTTTACTACAGACAGCAATATTCTTGCCGCCCTGGGATCGCTTGTCACCGGAATCTACAATATACTGATCATGAAAGGAAAAAGAAAAACTGTTCCGCACCCGGCCGAGATATTTAAGCTTATGGGAGTTGTGTCGCTGCTGCTGACTTTTTCAACTGTTATGGCATTACTTATGCCGATTTACGGTCCCGAGATGCTGCTTGGAGGAACGGCGTTTCATATGCATGTAGGCGCTCCTGTTTTGTGCTTTGTTTCATTCGTTTTTCTTGACGGCTTTGAAAAAATCAAGCTTTCATACGCTCCGCTCGGAATGATACCTATGGTAATTTACGGCGCCGTTTATCTTACCGAGGTTGTGTTTATAGGACCTTCAAACGGAGGATGGTATGATTTTTACGCGTTAAACCGCAACGGCACCTGGTATATTTCACTGGTTGTTATGCTTTCGGCAACCTTGGTATTAAGCCTGCTCACTTTGATTATACACAACAAGTTTTTTAAAAATTCCGGCTTTGCACTTGAAAAAAAGCGAAAATAGCTGTATTATATATTATTGGTACCGCAAAAGTAATTTTAGGAGGAAACCATGTTTAACAAGAAGAAAGATAGAAGGATTCCCGTTTCGCTGCTTACAGGTTATCTCGGCGCGGGAAAAACAACCGTTTTAAATCATATTCTCGCAAACCAAGAGGGATACAAGGTAGCTGTTATCGTTAACGATATAGGAGAGGTCAACATTGACGCGTCGTTAATTGCCAAAGGCGGCGCGGTAACACAAAAGGATGAGAATCTTGTGCCGCTTTCTAACGGATGCATTTGCTGCACCCTTAAGGTTGACCTGATGAAGCAGATTATTGACCTTGCGCGTTCAAAGCGCTTTGATTATATTCTTATTGAAGCTTCGGGTATTTGCGAGCCCGGCCCGATTGCAGGTTCGATTTGTATGCTCGACGGATCAGATCCCAACGCTCAGCTTCCCCCTGTTGCTTATCTTGACAGCATTACAACCGTAGTTGACGCAAAAAGAATGGCTGACGAATTTGGTTCCGGTGCTTCGCTTATGCAGGATGATCTTGATGAGGAGGATATTGAAAATCTTCTTATTCAGCAGATTGAGTATTGCACAACAATTATACTTAACAAAATTGATGACGTTAACGAAAAAGAAAGGGCGGATGTTCTTGAAGTGATCAAGGCTCTGCAGCCCGGCGCAAAGATTATTGAAACAAACTACGGCAAGGTTGACGTTAAGGAAATTCTGTCTACCAACAGCTTTGATTACAAAAAGATCATTCAGAGTGCCGGATGGGTCAAGGCCATGGAGCTTGAAGGCGAAAACTCCGAAGATTTAGACCACAAAGAGCATGAGCATCACGACCATGACGAACACGAGCACCACGACCATGACGAGCACGAGCACCACGGTCACCATCATCACCATCACCACCATCATGATGAAGGCGAAGCGGAAGAATACGGTATATCTACCTTTGTATATCAAAACGTTAAGCCGTTTGACAAGGCAAAGTTTGAACAGTTTATCTTTGAGAGCTGGCCTAAAGAGGTTATAAGAGCAAAGGGACTGTTCTGGATAATCGAGAATCCGAATGTCGCTTATATATTTGAGCAAAGCGGTAAGCAGAAAACCGCCACAGACGACGGCGACTGGATTGCCGCGTTCCCGGAAGAGGACAAAAAACAGATTCTTGCGATGAATCCCGATGTTGCCGCAGAATGGGATCCCGTTTACGGCGACAGAATCAACAAGCTTGTATTTATCGGCAGAAAAATGGACAAGGAAGGAATTATACGCGCACTTGACAACTGTATCTCCGATAAAACCTTATAATATTATTACAGCGTCTTTCCGTTTTGGGAAGACGCGTTTTTATTTGTCGTAGTTTTCAAGGAAGCTGTGACGCTCTCCCTTTGTTTTGTATCCGGCAAATGTGTCTATATGAACATTGTGGATACTGCGGAAAATACTTTTTTCGATATTAGGGTTTGTTTTTTTCAGCGTTTTTATAAGCTGCTTTATTTCCTGTCTTTTGCTCTCGCCTATTCCGTCGCTGCTCATCGCAGATCGTTCGGTAAAGCGGCAGGCACATTGCAAAAATGTTAAGTTATTATAATTCCGCCATGCTATGATTGAATCCTCGTGCACACGGTAGAGCGGACGGATAAGCTCCATTCCCTCAAAATTTGAGCTGTGAACCTTTGGGATCATTGCCTGAAGCTGAGATCCGTAAAACATTGACATTACCGTTGTTTCGATCACGTCGGAAAAATGATGACCGAGCGCGATTTTATTGCAGCCGAGAGATTTTGCCTTGCTGTAAAGATGTCCTCGGCGCATTTTCGCGCACAAATAACACGGATAACGGTCGGCTTTATCGGTAATTTTAAAAATGTCTGTTTCAAAAATCGTAATCGGTATTTCAAGAAGCCGGGCGTTTTCTTCAATTTTCAGTCTGTTTGCGGCATTGTATCCCGGATCCATTACAAGATACACAAGCTCAAACGGAAACTCACTGTAACGCCTGAGCATTTGCATAAGCTTCGCAAGCAGCATAGAATCCTTACCGCCCGAAATGCAAACAGCTATTTTATCGCCGGGCTCTATTAATTTATAATCCTTAACCGCAGCGATAAAATTATTCCAAATCGGCTTGCGGTATTTTTTTATTATACTCCGTTCGGTTTTTTGAACAAAGGTTAAATTTTCATGCATAAATAATCCTTACTTTAACTTGATAATTATATTTTACAATAAAAGCAATAATTATTCAAGTGTTTTTATATTATATTGACATAGTTTTTTATTAATGTTATACTATAATAAAAAGTTTAGTTGGTGAAAAAAATATGAAAACTATGAAGCTTGGCAATTCGAACCTTGAAGTACCAATGATTGGATTGGGTTGTATGAGAATTTCGGAGCTTGATGAACAGGAAACCTCAGAATATTTAATGCACTGTTTGGAGCTCGGGATCAACTTTTTTGATCATGCCGATATTTATGACGAGGGAGAATGTGAGAAAAGATTTGCCGAGGGCATTAAAAGTTTGAAAATACCGCGCGAGGACATTACCATACAATCAAAATGCGGAATTATACCTCACCGGTATTATGATTTGTCCTATGATTATATTATCAGTTCGGTTGACGGAATATTAAAAAGACTTGATACAGATTACATCGATATCCTTGTTCTTCACCGTCCCGACGCTTTAGCCGAACCGGAAGAGATCGCAAAGGCTTTTGATGAGCTTGAAGCTAAGGGCAAGGTAAAATACTTTGGTGTTTCCAATCATAAGCCCACTCAAATTGACCTTTTAAAACAATATGTAAAGCAGGACATTATCGTTAATCAAATGCAGTTCAGTATTCAGTCCTCAAGCATGATCTCCTCGGGACTTGAAGCCAATATGATCACCGAGGGTTCGATTGACCGGAACGGAGGAGTTCTTGATTACTGCAGAATTAAGGATATTTCGGTTCAGGCATGGTCTCCTTTTCAGGGACCTCACGGCGCGTTTATCGATAAAAATGAGCTTTACCCCGACCTGAACTGGGCGCTCGGCGAAATTTGCGCAAAATACGGTGTTTCAAAAACAACAATTGCCGCAGCATGGATTTTACGGCATCCCGCTAAAATCCAAATTATTGCAGGTACCATGAACGAATACCGCATAAGCGAGGTTGCCAAAGCACCTGAAATTACTCTTACAAGGGATGAATGGTACAGACTTTATCAGTGTGCCGGTCATATTCTTCCGTAGTAAAAAAACATAATAAGCGGTCAAGGCTATCGTTTTTTACGCGATAGCCTTTTGTATATGAATGTTATTTCTTTAAATAATACTTAAAAATATAGAAATGTTATTATTTTTACTTGCTTTATTTTTTGGTTTGTGATATAATAGCTTTTGTTGGTAAATATTCGGAGACGTATCGAAGTGGTCATAACGGGGCTGACTCGAAATCAGTTAGGGAGCAATCCCCCGCGGGTTCGAATCCCGCCGTCTCCGCCAGAAAAAGACATCCATTACGGGTGTCTTTTTTCTTTATCAAACCAAAAAGAGACGGCGCGATTCGAAGGCGAGTGTTAAGAAAACAGTCCGGTGGACTGTTTTTAACGAGAGAGCAGATGATACACTTCTCACAGAAAGTGAAAACAACAAGCGCGGTAAAACGTTTGAACCGGTACAACATCCCGCCGTCTCCGCCAGAAAAAGACATCCATTACTGGTGTCTTTTTTTCTTTATCAAACTAAAAAGAGACGGCGGGATTCGAAGGCGACCGTAAAGAAAACGTGCCGGGGGCACGTTTTTAGGAAGAGCGCAGAAGGAAGTATTCTCACAGAAAGTGAAAACAACAAGCGTGGTAAAACGTTTGAACCGGTACAACATACGCCGTCTCCGCCGGAAAAAGACATCCATTACGGGTGTCTTCTTTTTTTAGTATGACGGGCATATCAATGCTCTGTGGTTTTGGGTTCTGGAAATCCAAAGAGGGCTGGAGAACAAGACCGCACCAAGATTCAGTTGCAAAGTTTAAGAGAACGATTAAGAAGCTTTGCAAAAGAAGCTGGAGTGTCAGCCTTACCTACCGATTAGGAAAACTAAACGCAGTAGTTAGAGGCTGGATTAACTATTTTGCACTTGGAGATATGATATCTGCCATAACCCGAATTGATAAACACCTTATGGTACAAATGAGGGTGATTATTTGGAAACAGTGGAAAGTGCCGAAGAAGCGCGAATGGGGATTAAAGAAACTCGGTGTCAAACCGTGGATAGCTCACGAGCAATCTCATATCAAAGGATATATGAAGGCAGTACGCTTACCACAGATTAAGAAAGCAATTTCTAAAGAGAAACTGACCAAGCGAGGCTTGGTCAGTCCGTTAGAATACTATCTTAGACAGCATACTTTGAAATTGAATTGAACCGCCGTATGCCGAACGGCACGTACGGTGGTGTGAGAGGGCGGAGAAATTTCACCCTACTCGATTACATGTGAAAAATTAAGTAAAATATATACTGTAGCCGTCCCAGCCGGAGGTGTAGCGCATCAGGATCGCGAAGGTTGACCTTGTCGGCGTAGCCGTCCCAGCCCGAGGTGTAACGCGCGAGCAATGCCGCGTCCTTGCCGTTTACCTGTCCGTCTTGGTTTACGTCGCCGACGAGCGTTCCGCCGGAGCTGCCGTTCGGAATGGTAAAGGTGTAGTCCACCCAAATGAGCGTTTCCTTACCGCCGGAGGTATTGCTGACCTGCGCCGGTTTACCGTTAACAGTAGCGGCAAAGTTCGTGGCAAAGTAAGTATCGCTGTTTGTGATTTGCAGGAACACACGGGCGGTGTACTTCTGCCCCGCCTTAAAGGTCTCGTCCTTGGTCATGTAGTAGGTGATATCCGTAAACGGAGAATCCGTCGGCTCGCCCTTGCTGTGGTCGATAAATTCCAAGCCCGTGCCGTTGGGAGAAAGCAAGCCAAAACCGATGTAAAAGTTACAGGCGGTAGTATTCTTCGATACCGTATAGCTTGGCTTTGCGTTCGCCTTGGGCTCGGTGAGGGTAAGCGCAACGTTCTTGACCGTGCTGACCTCGCTCGTAACGGTAAAGTCGATGTAAGCCGCCATGCCTTTTTTGTTGATCCTCACCTTGACCGCTGCCGACTTGCTGTTGAGGTAGACCTTGGTATCTTCGGCAAAGATATATTCATACTGCGTGTCGGTTTTGCTGATGACCAAATCCACGATCGCGCGGTAGGTGTTGCCCTTTTTGAAGGTTTCGCCCTCGTTGACGGGCTGACCGGTGGTCAGATTCATAAAGGTCAGTCCGGTTCCGGAGGTGGTCGCGGGGTTCAGTTTGCAGTCGTTGTTGTTCGTCAGAACGATGCTATAATTGACCGGCATCCCTCCGACGGGCTCGGTAAAGGTCGCGTAATAGGGACCATTGACAGGTTTATCCTCCTTGGTGATACTGACGTCGCTGCTGACAAACAGATCGTTGCTCCAATACGGCTGACCGGCGTTTTGAGTAGTGGTGCGCGGATAGGCGTATACGGAAACACGCTTGCCGATATCGGCGACCTTAGCCGTGTAGGTGTTGGAGGAGCTGTCCTGCAGCACCGTTCCGTTACCGCTCGTCCATTTATAATTAAGCTGACTTGCCTTGTTGTTCCAGATGCCGCCGTTGAGGTTGGCGACCAGCTTGGAGCCGGCGTGGTAGCCCGTGTTCATGATCTGCACATCACCCTTGATAACGGACGCGGGATTTTGCTTATTGCGCAAATCAACGTTTTTATAGGGACCCACCATCGGAGTTGGATCAGACGACGCATAGTAGCCGTTTGACGCCTGCATCAGGTAATAGTATTGCGTGTTTTCGTTGCCCCTTTGCGTCCAGTAGTCGAAATCCATGGTGTAAGTGCGGTTTGCGGAGTCGTATTGCACGGGATAACACGAGGTATAATCCGTTGTGCCGACAATGACCTTGTAGGTGAACGCCGTGGCGCTTGTGCGGGTTATGCGCACGGTCAGGTTTGTAAAATAGTCGTTTGGTCTGTAGTAAGCGTGCAGGTTGTAGAACACCGTTCCAATAGCCTGCTCGTTGTCCGTCGCACCCCATTGCAGACGGTTGTCATGGATCTGCCAGCGCACCATAGGCATTTTGCCGGTCTCGGTGACCTCGGCTTCGGAGCTCTTGTAAAATGTTTGGGTGTCGTTGAGGTCGCAGACCTCGCAGTAATAAAAGCCCGCCTTAGTAGCCTGACAGCTTGTCTGTGACGAACCTGCAACGACCTGTGAAGATGTGATGTTGGTGCGTTTTTCCTTGTAGCACCATCTGAAAAAGTAATTGCCGCTGCCGCCGCTGACGCCGACCGACAGTGTGGGATAGGTTTTGATTTCCGTTTTGTTTTTTGTGACGACGCTGATGTAGGAGTCCTCGGGATCGTGGGTGAATTCGATCTTAGCCCCGACCCTTTCGGCTTTTGTCTGCGCCGCGTTTACCGAAAACGGCAGCACGGTAAAGGCAGTCGCCACTATCAGCACGGACAGCAGCAGAGCGGTGATGCGTTTTGTGTGTTTCATGGAATTGCCTCCCTCGTTTTTTTATAACAATATTATACAATAAAAGCAGATGTTTGTCAGCAATGCCCGTGTAGAAAACACGACTTCGTATTTGTGCAAAATATACAAATAAGAGAAAAATCGGACAGATATTCCTGTGATATTACGATTCGTTCACCCCTTTAATCAACAAATTTTTCAAAACCGCGTTAAAAAAAGCGCGATAAAACCTGATTAAATCGAGGTTTTATCGCACTGCTTAGCCGAAGATGATATTATTTTACCATTGAAGCAACTTCAGCTGCGAAATCGTCCTGTCTCTTTTCGATTCCCTCGCCCTTTTCAAAGCGAACGAATTTAACGATATCGATCTTGCCGCCGAGAGCCTTGGCTGTGTTCTTGGTGTACTGAGCAACAGTAAGCTTGCTGTCCTTAACAAACTCCTGATCTACAAGGCAGTTCTCCTTGTAGTACTTGTTGATCTTGCCCATAACGATCTTGTCTGCGATTGCTTCGGGCTTACCCTCGTTGATAACCTGCTGACGCATAACTTCCTTCTCGTGGTCAATAACCTCGGCAGGAACATCGTCTCTTGTGAGGTAAGCTGTGTTAAGAGCAGCGATCTGCATAGCAATATCCTTGCCGTAAGCAACAAATTCGGGCTTGTCGGCAACGTCTGTGTCAAAGTTTACAAGAACGCCGATTTTGCCGCCTGCGTGTACATAAGCTACGCAAGCGCCTTCCATGCGCTCAAAACGGCGGATCTGAATGTTCTCGCCGATTGTAAGAACCTTTTCCTGGAGAAGCTCGGCAACTGTCTGATCTGTTCCGTCAGCCTTAAGAGCCAGAAGAGCCTCAACGTCGGCGGGGTTCTCTTTGATTACAGTGTTTGCGCAAGCCTTTACAAAATCAATAAATGAATCGTTCTTTGCAACGAAGTCAGTCTCGGCGTTAACCTCGATAACTACGCCAACGCTGCAATCATCTGAGGTTGCAGCATAAGCAACGCCTTCGGCAGCTACTCTGCTTGCCTTCTTAGCCTGCTTAGCAAGTCCCTGTTCTCTTAAAAAGTCTACTGCTTTATCCATATCGCCGTCAGCCTGAGTGAGTGCCTTTTTGCAGTCCATCATGCCGCAGCCTGTTTTTTCTCTGAGTGCTTTTACATCTTTAGCTGTAAATGCTGCCATTATGATAACATCCTTTCAAATAGATTATTAAATTATTCAGCCTCTGCTTCCGCCGCGGGCTCTTCAGCTGCCGCAGCGCCCATCTGACCTTCCTTACCTTCGATAACAGCGTTAGCCATTGCGCCTGCGATAAGCTTTACAGCGCGGATAGCGTCGTCGTTGCCGGGGATAACATAGTCAATTTCAGCGGGATCGCAGTTTGTATCAACAATAGCTACAATCGGGATGTTGAGCTTCTTTGCCTCTGATACGGCAATTCTTTCTTTTCTGGGGTCAACAATGAAAAGTGCGCCGGGCATCTCTGTCATGTCTTTGATACCGCCCATGAACTTTTCAAGCTTGTCTATTTCAAGGTTGAGCTTGATTACTTCCTTTTTGGGAAGAAGATCAAAGGTGCCGTCCTCCTGCATGGCGCGGAGCTGCTTTAAGCGGGCGATTCTTCTGCGGATGGTCGCGAAGTTTGTGAGCATACCGCCCAGCCATCTTGCGTTTACATAAAACGCGCCTGCGCGCTCGGCTTCTTCCTTAATTGAATCCTGAGCCTGCTTTTTTGTACCTACGAACAAAATGTTCTTGCCTTCCGAAGAAAGCTCACGAACAAAGTTGTAAGCCTCTTCGAGCTTCTTAACGCTCTTTTGAAGGTCGATGATGTAGATACCGTTACGTTCTGTGAAGATGTACTCAGCCATTTTAGGGTTCCATCTTCTTGTCTGGTGGCCGAAGTGTACGCCTGCCTCCAGAAGCTGTTTCATAGAAACTACTGCCATTTTTATTTCCTCCTTAGGTTAAAACCTCCGCTGTGTCCGT
>CADAYK010000020.1 GCA_902792105.1 uncultured Ruminococcus sp. | reverse complement strand
TTTTCCAATGAATTCTTAGTTATGTAGCTCATAAGCCACATTATGACCACTCCTTTTCGAGAGTAATAACCGAAACCGCGCCGTTTTTGTCCTCGCTGAATTTAACTCCTTTTACGGTGAGCCCTTCAAGAGCTCCGAGCGCGCTGTCCTCAACCGCCGCGCCTCCGCCCAACAGCCGCAGGTGACAGCCGAAGCAGCTAAGCTGCAGCGAGTAGCTTTTGCGGTTGCTGTTTTCTATCATTTTAAAGGCTGTATCCATTGTACGGTTTTCGGCGGCGGCGTCAACATACCTTCGCCTGATGAGCGAGGTACACTGAGGGTTTGAATTGACCACAACCGAATCGTACCTTCCGTTTTTTGCGCTTCTTACACGTACATCGGTGATAAGAGCGTGTCGGTTTCGTTTTTCTTTTAAAGAATAATAGCCTGTTCCTTTTTCGCCGAACACCGTTACTCCGTTTTTGGGGAGCCCTTTAAAAAACGCCCTGCCGTCCGCTGTGATTTTCGGACGGCTGCCGTATTTTGACCTGCAAAAGCTTTCAATGACCTGCCAGTGCGACATACCTTTGTTTATGCGCAGCCTTCCGCCCATTGAGTGTCCGCCGCCGTCGGCAAGCGTTATACCGAACGGCATTAAGTGACGGCGGAAAATAAGCTGAGGAGAAGGGCTGTTGTAGTCGAGCGGCTCCGCCTCGTTGTCGAGCAGCAGCGCCGCAAGGCTTCTTGCGCTGATTTTCATTGTTTGAGCCGAGGCGCTTCTTTCGCTTACAATGCTGTCGATCTCTCCGAGGAAAACCACCTCGCCGTTTTCCTCGGCGATTATCCTGCGCGCGGTATTGGCTGCGCTGCGGTTGTAAGCCATACAGATTTTCAGGCTGTCAGCCGGGACCGACACATCGCAGTCGATCACGGCGGAGTAAATTTCAGTTAGCTCTGTTCGCGTATTGCCGAAATCTAAGATATAATATCTCAGCACAGCTTCACCGTCTTTCCCGAAAATGTTTCGTCGGGACGCTTAAATTCGGGGTTGAGCTCAAGCAGATCCTCGATAGCCGTGCCGTATTTATATGATATATCCCACAGACACTCGCCGTCCTCCAAAACACAGACAACGGGCTTGTCCGCGTGTTTTTTATCCATAACCTCGCGAAAAACAAACTCGTATTCAAGCAAATCGGGCTTAGGTTCGGCGGTGATTTTAAGGCTTTCAAATTCGGCGAATACCGGACTGAGCTTTGCTATGCTCAAAATCCCGCTTCCGCCCCCTCGAAACAGGTCAAACAATTTGGCGAACTGTTTGTGGCAGTCCGCTCCGAAAAGCTCCCCTCTGCCCTTGATGCGCAGGTTTTTTCTGCCGTTGCCGCAAATATAAGACGTACCGTGAGGCGAGCCCTTTTCGTTTATGTATTTTTCACAGGTAAAGCTGAGCTCGCGCGGATTGTGGCGCCAGCTAACGCCCTTGAACCTCATTGTAGCAAGCTTCAACTAAACCGCCTCCTCTTCTTCGCTGAGTCTGCGGCTGTAGCGCATACTCTCCTGCTCAAGCTCCTCGCTGAGCACCTCAAAATCCAAAAAGCCGAAGCTTTCAAGGTCGTTGTAAAGATCATTCATATTCAACACTCCTTTGGCTTGATTCAATTGTTACGGTGTGCAGCACCCTGCCGTTTGACGGTATTTCCGATGTGTGTCCGGTAACGCAGCACCGGGTGAAAACCTCGGTTTTTCCTCTGCACAAAAAGCTCAGCGTGCCGGCTTCAACTTCCGGTAAAAGCGAACTGCTGCTTTCAAGCTTGAGCCTGATAATATACCTCGGTTCTTTGATTTGAGCAACCGGAATGCTGCTGAGGTATTCCCCGATGCCGAACGTCCTGCCCGCGTCCGAAATTTCCGCCGAGCTCACTCCGCCGAGCACTTCGCCGTTAAGCAGAATTGTAACGTCGCTGCCCTTGATGAAGTCAACTGTCATTCTGTTCACCGCTTTCCGCGCAAATCTCGGTTTTAAAGCTTACCGTGCGGTAGATCGAGTCCGCGTCGGGATCGAATACGATTGCCGAAGCGCTTATACCGCCGATGTTTTCCTCGCCCTCGAGTTCTTTCAGCGCACTGATTATTTCACCGGCGACCGCCGATAATCCGCTGCCGTTTTCGCACGCGGGAGCGTACAGCCTTATGTCAGTGTCCGCATTGTAAACCTCGCCCTTGACCGAGGACGACATATAGCCGCCCACAAAGCGCCTGTTCAGGTTTACGCCCGTTACACAGACGGCGGCAAGGTAACCGCTGATTGGATTTTCGGCCGGTGCGGAATTGAATCCCCTGACAAAACGCACTCCGGCGAGCGCTTCGTTTTGCCTGATACGCCTGATGATCCTGTCGACCGCGGCGTTAATCTGATCCATAGTCATCCTCCGTTCTGTCGCCGAAGGGGGTTAAAATAGCCCATTCATAAAGAGGATAATCCTTGATGTAATAGGTTTCGCTCCTTTTTACGATATATCTGCTGCCCTGCGCTTCGATAACGGACTTGTTTTCGATAAGCCTGTGGTCGGCGCTGCCGATGTAAAGGTATTTCGGGCGCCTGTTTTGCCCGAGCGCGTGATACTGTCCGCCGATATAGATTCTGTTGCGGTAGCGCAAGGGCTCGACAAAGGCGTTGGTGTTTACCCTGTCGCCGTTTTGACTTATTGTAACCCTTGAACCGTACTTTTTGATCGTTTCGCCGACCGTATTAAAAATACTCATTAAATCACCCTGCCAAACAAGAATTCATCGCCGCTTATTAAATCGCCCGATTGCGAAACCAGCTTACGCCACAGCTTTTGAGCTCCGTCGCCGCGGCGGGCGGACGAGGTGAGCTGCACCTCGCCCGCTTTAAAGGCGGTGACATTGTTTTCATTGCACAGGCAGTAGGTTTTGTAAGCATATGCCGCAACCAGCATATCAATACGCTTTTGCTGCTCTGCCGTGGGCTCATCAACAAGCAAACGGCTGTTTATGTATGCTTCGGAATCCTCGATAACGGAACGCCATTTTGACGCCTCGCTTATGTCGATCCCGCACAGCAGCGAAAACCGTTCCATAACATTAGCAATGTTCAAACAACCGCCTCCGTTATCAGGAAAGTGTTTTTGCCGCTTCGGTGAAGATTTTTGCGAAGCCTGCGGTGCAGGTGATTGCCGCGCGTTCAAGCTGACGGTCAATAAGCTTGTCGTAATCGGTCGTCACGCCGCCTGCCTGAACCATTTCGAGCGCGCAGTTTTTGTCAAGACCGATAATTTTTCCCGGCTCCATTTCGGGAGCGTGAAGCAAAGCCGCGCCGAGCGGAGTGATCATTTTTCCGCTTCCCTGGAAGTCAAGTCCGGCGTTAGCGTCCTGCATTTGAGGAAGCGCAAGGATCTTCTGCATTTCCGCCGTAGGAGCAAGGATAGTGTTAAGCTCGTAGGGGCTCATATTCGCCCAAAGCTTTACAAGGTCGTCATAGGTGATCGCGCCGGCGGTCGCGGCGTTTACGTTTTCGGCAGCGTTGTTGTTGCCGTCGCCGTTGGTAAGAACGCCGATGGCGTCCTTGAGCTGCGCTCTTGCGATGTAGGCGCCAATCTGGTTAAGCGTGACCGTAAAGAGGTCAAGGCGCTGAAAACGCAGAGCCTCATAGGAAGCCACAAGCATTCTGCCGCGCTTGTGAAGCTTAACAAGGTTTTCCCTTGTTTTTACCTCGGTCTGCGGAATATAGGCGCCCTCCGCCACAACCTTGAGACTTTTGCCGTCTTCGGAGGCGTCGGACACAATGCTTCTGTAGTCCATGCCCTCGATGTCGGTAACGGTAGCGACAAGATTGGGAAGAATGTCGGCGCGTTCCATTCCCTGATAAACAGCTCTGCTGACATATTCGGGGAACAGCGCGGCGGAGTTTGAGGTCTGGAAGAATTTTTCCACACAGTCGCTGCCTCTGCCGCTTACCCTTATGTCAAAGCGCTTGAGCTGTCTTGAAAACGCGTCGAGCCCTTCAAGCGAGGTTCCGGCGTAGTTTTCGGAAGGATCAAGGGCTTCAAGTGCCTGAGTGAGTCCGCCCTTTACCTGATACATACCTTTTTCAATAGTAATATTCTCAAAATCAGCCATTTTATTACCTCCGTAAATTAAAGAATTACTCCGGCTTCGGTTGCGGTTGAATTAACCACAAGAAGCTCTCTGCCGTTTTCGTTTACGGCTACATTGCCGTTGGCCGCCGCGGCAAGCTTTTTATAGCCGGCGGTGATTTTTGAAGCCGCTTTAAACACCGCGTAGCCCGAGATCTGAACTGCCGCGTAACCGTCGCGGATACCAACGCAGATCCCGCAGAACTTGTCGTTTGCCGCGCATTTTGATACCGTGCCGTCGCCGCTGATTTTTACGGGAACGCCTGTTTCGTTGAGCGAAGGATCGGCGATAAAGGTTAAAACATTTTCTCCGGCTCCGTTAAAATTTACATTCATACATATACCTCCGTTAAATTGTGAACTGACCGTTTGAAACGGTGTCTTTTCTTTTGCCGTAAAGCTGCGGAACGGGCGCGAAGCTTTCGTCAAGCTTTTTCTCAAAAGCAGTTTTAAACTCGCAAAGCTGCGCCACGCTCATGGTTTTTGCCAAAGACTCCATTGTGTCGCGCGAAATACCGGACTGTACCGCCGCGGAAAGCCTGAGCACCTCGTTCGTGAGGCTGTCGCGGTAATAAACGCCGTCCTTGGCGCTCTGTTTAAGAGCTTCGATATAAGCCTTAAGCTTTTCGCATTCGGCAGGGCTGAGGCTTGCGCTGCCCTTGCCGAGCTTTTTCATAATACCTTCCATATTTACTTCCTTTCCGTAAACCGATTTTACAACGCCTGCTTCCTTTTGCGACGGAACCGCCACAAAGCTGAATTCATACGCGTCGTAGGGTGAGGTAAGCTCGCCGCAGCACAGCTTGCCCGAATAGACTTTGCCTTTTTGGTGAGAGCAAACCGCAATGTCTTCGCCGCAAACGCTGCATTTTACCGACTCGACCGCGCAGCCTACGCTTACCTCGCGCAGGATCCCGCTGTCGATATCACGGATAAGCTTTTCGTTTTCGACGCAGCGCAGCATATAAGCCCTCGCCTTTAGTCTGAAATAATCGTCGCCCGTGGCTGTTTTTCTGCCCCCGACCGCCTCGACTCCGCACCAAAAAATACGCGCGGTCTGATTTTTTGCGGTGGGGTTATGGTCAAAAATACCCGTTTTGCCCACGAACAGCTTTTCAAGGGCGAACAGCGACTCAACGGTGAACCGTTCGCCGTCGCGGTCAACGTCGTTGTCGCACAGCGTGACCGTAAAAGCATAAACCTCGTCCGCGTTAAGCGGCTTGCGGGTGTAGGCGTTGATAAGCCCGAGCTCTTTTTCGCCGACGCCGTCCGCACCGTCCTGCGCGGCGGCGACTGACGCGTTTTTGATGATTTGATTATCAGCCATTATCTTCCTCCCAACCGATTTCCTTTTCAATTTGCATGGCGTGAGCGTTGTTTAAGCGCGCCTGTGAAAGCTCGACGGTATCCTGCAGGTTGATGTCGTCCCACAATACGCGGACGTCGCCGGAAAAGCCGTTTAAGCGCAGGTGCATTTCCACGATCTTGCGGATCGCGGGCTCGACAGCGGCGCGGTAATATTCGAGCTCGCTGGTCAATATGTCCGCCTGCTGTTCGCTCATTCGCTCGGTGCTCGACCATGAGATACCGAGCAGAAACGGCGGTATTCCGAGCTTGCTCAAAATCTGTTCCAGCACAGCCCTGAGCGGTACCTCGCAGTCGGGGATCTCCGCCTCGGCTCCGATTGCCCTGATGCTGACGTTTCCGACCGAAACAAAATCGCAAACGCTGTCGCTGCGTATCGCTTTTTTCCACTCGTCCGCAATCTGTCGCGCGCTTTCCTCACTGAATGTGTCGCCCTGCCCGGGCGTGTAGGTAACGGCGAACCGCACGTCGCCCACGCGTTCCCAATTGTTTTTGACCGAACCAAAAATTTTAAGCAGGATCTCGCTCATGAACGGAAGACCGCTTATGAGTGATTTTCCCCTGACCGTGCCCGGCTTTTGGTTAAGCAGAGAGCATACAATCAGGTTTTGATTTTTGACGGGCTTAATGCCGCTGCCGCCGTTAAGGTAAATTACGGGGTCGAGCGGAGAAGCTCCCGGGCGTATCTCCACGTCGTCAAGGCTTGCGTTGTAAACCGCCGCAACGCCGTCGCGGTTACGGCTTAAAATCATTTCGCCCACAGCCTCGCCGTAGGTCAGCAGGCTGTTAAGATAGCTGAAAACAAAACCGCCGAGCCCCAAGTCGGTACCGTTTGACTGCACGTTTTTTACAAAGCTGTTGGCGGCTTCGCGGCTTTCGCGGTTGTTGGCTTCGATAGAAAAGCCGCCTATAAGACGGATGATCTTTTCGATTGCCGCGTCGATTATCGGCACCGATTCACGCATTGAGTCATAAAGCGCGCGTTCGGTTCTGCTTTGGTACCCTGCGGCGGTAATGCCGAAAAAATCCGCCTTATTTCTGTTTTTCGGCACAGTTTGAGCAAGCGTTTTCACCCTTGCGTCTCCGCGCTTTTTTCTGCCAAACATTAACTTCCTCCTATCTGCCGGCGGCGATCGCAACCGCAGTTCTGCCGCCGTCCATTGCCGTTGTTACAAAATACCTTATGTCGTCCATTGCGTGGTCGTTCTCCTTGACGGGAGAATCCTCGCGCCGCGCGCTGTCCCACTTGTAAAGTGAAAATTCGCGCCTTGCGTCGCGGCAGTTTTCGCAGATTTTTACACTGCCGTCCTTTAACGCCTGAGACACCCTGCGTATTCCGTTTACAACGTTGTTGTTTGCGGGCTTTACGGCAAAACGCCTGTGACGCCTTATTACCTCGATAAAGCTTGCCGCCGAAGGGTCGGCAACCACAACGTCCACCCTGCGGTCTCCCGCAAGACGGCAAAGCGCTTCGTAATGCTCCTCGTCGGTGCGCTGAAAGCCCTCGCTCCGGGAGTCAAAGTAATATTCGTCGATCCTGTACCAGGTTCCGTTTTGTCTGCCCCAAAGCCCTGCCGAGGTTGGATTTACCGTTCCGTAGTCGCATGAAATCACATACCGGTCAAATCCGCCGGACGGAATTTTGCAGTACATTTCTTCCAAAGCCATAAACGGGTAAACCGCGCCGTAAACCGCTACCCACTTTCCCAGAACAAACCTTTCATAAAACACACCGGAATAAAGACGCTCATACCTGCGCCTGACCTTATCGCTGAGCGACGGATTGTCGTCCATCATAAAATGCAGGTGAAGCGCGTTTTTTGCTTCGGCGTTTTTGATCCATTCGTTGTAAAACCAGTGTTCCGGGTGTTCGGGATTGCAGTTGAACCAAAACCGCGAGCCCTGAACCGAGCATCGCGCCATTGCCTGTTCAACAAACGACCTCGGCATTAGCGCGACCTCGTCGAAAAGCACGCCTGCCAGAGTCATGCCCTGGATAAGCGACGCCGAGCCTTCGTCCTTGCCTCCGAACAGGTAAAACCTGTTTGTCACGCCGTCCAAGCTGACCGTGAGTATATTGCGGCTGAGCTTTTCCTCGCAGTGAAAGCCAAGGGATGACAGCAAAGGCAAAACGGGGGTAACCATGTTGCGCCTTAAAGAGCTTATTGTTTTGCCGCAAAGCGCAAAGTCTGTGTTCCTAAAGGCGTAGAAGCTCCAGATTATGAAGCTCAGCGACATGCAAAACGTTTTGCCGCTTCTGACCGCGCCGTCGCAGATTATCGCGTCCTTTTCAAAGAAGGGAGAGTTTTGGTGCCACCAGCTCATAACCCTTAGCTGCTTGGGCGAAAATGCCTTAAGACTGTTCAATTTCGTTCACAGCCTTTGCGCCGCAGCCTATAGCGTCGAACAAATCGCTGACGCCTGACGGGGATTCTCTTTCGGTTGCGAGCTTTTCGAGCGCCTTAAGTCTGTCGAAAAATTTGATCTCGAGCATTCCGTCCTTTGGCTTTTTGATTTCGGACACCATGAACAAGTCCATGCTTCTGAGCTGTTCGGCGGTCGGGTGCTCCAGATAGAGCAGCGACACCGCGTCGGAAATGCTGCCGAACGCAAGGCGCTGATAGCCGAGGGATGCAAGGTGCGAAAAAATTTTTTCTCGCTGTTCGCATATTCGCTGAATTTCCGCGGTCACCTCGGGACAGGACAAAAGCTTTTCGCCTGCCCTGCCGGGATTTTTGGCATAGCCTGCCGCTATTGCCGCCGCTGACGGGTCGCCCGTGCACACAAAGCTCCGGCAAAACTCAATTTGTTTGCCTGTTAATTTACTGATATTAAATCCACCTCCGAATGAAAGGGAATTTAGCTTTTTAGACAGCAATATTAACCATTCGTTTTGTTAATATTAAAAAACCCTTTCACTTATACCCGTAAAAACGAAAAAAATTGCATACGAATATGCAATTTTTCCCTGATTTTTAAAAAATATTCTATTTTTTGACAATTTAGTGTATTTTATAGGCAAGATAATATTATACGATTGCATAAAAATAGGGAGCGGATAACCGCTCCCAAAATTTTATGGTTTTAATTAAAACTCTCTTCTCTTTCTTGCGAGGAAGATAACGCCTGCAGCTGCGAGCATTACACCGCCGAATACGAAGAAGATTGTTGTTTCCTGGCCGGAAGTTACGGAACCTGTTGAGCCTGAGCCGCCGCTTGAGCTTGAACCCGAACCGCCTGCTGAGCTGGAGCCGCCTGCAGAGCTTGAGCCGCCGTTTGAGCTTGAACCGCCGTTAGAACTTGAACCGCCGTTTGAGCTTGAACCGCCGTTTGAGCTTGAACCGCCGTTTGAAGAATCACCGCCGCTTGATGAATCATCGCCGCCGCTTGATGAGCCGCCGGGGAGTGAAGATTTGCTTTCGTCCCACTTAAGGTCGTCTCTGCCTTTTTCTTTGATAGCCTTCTTAACGTCTTCTTTGCCGAGGCCGAGTTTATTCGCGGTGTCGTCGATAGTCTTCTGAGCGTCTTTGCCGTTGAACTTCATAGCGTTGTCAATACCTGTAGCGCCTGCGTTCTTGTCGAGGAAAGAAGCAAACAGATCATACTTGGTCTGGCCATTTTTAAGAGCTTCACCAACAACGTTACCGATTGATGTGATAAGGAGCGGAGGAGCAAACTTTGAAGAATCAGCGTTTCTCCATCTTACGTTCCAGCTCTTTTTGTTGGAGTCAACCGCGTTCTCAATCTTATCGTTCTCGCCTACACAATATGCTGTATCGCCGAGGCAGGGGTTGTTGATAAGAAGGTCGCAGGTCTGAGCTTCGTCGTTGGTAAGGAAGATACAAGCGTAGTTTACGCTGTCATCGAAGGTGTGTCCCTTAGCGGCAAGGTCGATTGACCATTTTCCGTTACCTTCATCTGTCATTTTACCCTTTTTGGAGTTCCAAGGAATCATTACTTCGTTTTTATCCATGTTGTAAAGATAAATTCTGATATCCTTGAAGTTGTGCCAGAAGCTGGGTACTTCAAAATAAACCTTTGAGTCAGCGCCTGTGTCTGAAGCAGCGTCTGCGCCTACAGCGCTTTCGTCGCCGGCAGCTACCGCACTGCTGTCCTCAGCAGCCGCAACTGCTTCTTCATTTTCGGCAGCGCTTGCAGAAATAGCGGCTGTGCCTGTAATCATCAAAGCCGCAAGTGCAATGCTTGCTAATTTTTTGAACATTTTTATGCCTCCTAAAAAATTGTCTTTCCGAGATTTAGCTACTATCTCACTATCTCAGTAAAATCATTATACAATAAAAGTGTTGAAACTTCAATAGTTTTCAAAAAATTTTGTCTGTAGATTTACACAATTATGATGTTTTAAGTTTGTTCGGTTTATACAATTTTGTTTTTACTTAGGCTGTGTCATCTCTTCAACAACCTTAACCGCTCTGGAAAGGGCAAAATCGATTTTGCTTTCATCCTTAGCGCCGGCCATTGCCATGTCGGGCTTGCCGCCGCCGTTGCCGCCTGCCGCCTGAGCAACAGCCTTTACGATCTTGCCGGCGTTAGCCTTTAGCGCCAGTGCGTCCTTGCCGCACGCTGCCGCAAAGGTTACCTTGCCGTCGTTGGCGGACGCCATTACGATTACAGAATCGGGAACCTTTGTTTTTGCTTTTTCGCAGATATCGCGGAGCACTTCCGCTCCCGCGCTCTTTACACTGCCGGTGACAACCTTGATCCCGTTGACCTCGACCGCGTTTTTGATCAATTCGTCAAGCTTGGAGGCTGCAAGCTTTGAGTTAAGCTCGGCAATTTCCTTTTGCTGTGACTTAATGAGCATTTCCGCCTTAACTGCAGCTTCGATAATCGCCTTCGGGTTTGAAATTTTAAGAGCCTGAGCGGTCTGCATAATTATATTTTGCGCCTTGTTGATATAGTTTAGAACGTTTTTGCCTGTGATTGCCTCAATTCTTCTTACGCCTGCGGCAACCGAGCCCTCCTGACGGATTTTGAACAGACCGATTTTTGCGGTGTTGTCAACGTGTGTGCCGCCGCAGAATTCAACCGAGAATTCGCCGGCGCTTACAACGCGGACAATGTCGCCGTATTTTTCGCCGAACAAAGCCATTGCGCCAAGCTTTTTAGCTTCTTCTATGGGCATTTCACGGGTTTGAACATCTATTGCCTCAAATATTTTTTCGTTTACCAAATTTTCAACATCCATGAGCTCTTTGGCTGTCATTGCTTCAAAGTGGGTAAAGTCAAAGCGCACATAGTCCTCGTTAACAAGCTGGCCTGCCTGCTGAACGTGGTTTCCGAGCACCTCGCGGAGCGCGCTCTGCAAAAGATGGGCAGAGGTGTGGTTGCGCATGGTGTCGGTTCTGCGTTCAACGTCGATCGCGGCGCGAACCTGCGAGCCCGCTGTAATTCCGCCTTCGGTGACGGTAACGGCGTGAAGGAAGATTTTTCCCGAAGGATCCTTTGTTGTGCTGTCAACATCCGCCTTGAAGGTGTCTGATGTAAGCTCGCCTGTGTCGCCAACCTGTCCGCCGCTTTCGGCATAGAACGGAGTTTGGTCGAGCACGAGGATAACGCTTTCGCCCTCGCCTGCGGTTTCAACCCTTTCGCCGTCCTTGATAACGGCAAGAACCTTGGAATCGGTTTCATATTCTGTATAGCCCTTAAAATCGGTTGCGGCAATGTCGGAAAGGTCGGTGCTTTCGCTTATCCACGCGTCGGCTCCGGCGTTCTTTCTTGCGCTGCGCGAACGGATTTTCTGCTCCTTCATAAGCTCGCGGAAGCGGTCAACGTCAACCTTGATTCCTCTTTCGCCGAGGATCTCGCGGGTGAGGTCGATCGGGAAGCCGTAAGTATCGTTGAGCTTGAAGGCGTCCTCGCCCGAGATCATCTCGACCGACTTTTGGTCGATAAGCGTGCGGAGCATCTTAAGTCCCTGATCGATCGTCTTGGCAAAGCTTTCCTCCTCAACACGGATAACCTTTGTGATATACTCCTGCTTTTCCTTAAGCTCGGGATAAGCGGTAAGGTTTTCTTTGATTACGGTGTCGCACACCTTGTAGAGGAAGGGCTCGCTGTAACCGAGCAGTCTGCCGTGGCGCGCGGCGCGTCTGAGAAGTCTGCGCAGCACATAGCCCTTGCCTTCGTTTGAGGGCATTACGCCGTCGCCGATCATAAAGGTGGTGCTGCGGATGTGGTCGGTGATAACGCGCAGCGAAACGTCGCTTTTTTCGTCCTTACCGTATTCTACACCGGTGATGTCTGAAATATGCTTCATTATATTTTGGACGGTGTCAACCAAAAACAGGTTGTCAACGCCCTGGATAACACACGCAAGACGCTCGAGTCCCATGCCTGTGTCGATGTTGGGATGGTCAAGCGGAGTGTAGTTGCCCTTGCCGTCGTTTTCAAACTGGGTGAAAACAAGGTTCCAAACCTCAACAAAACGGTCGCATTCGCAACCGACGTGGCAGTCGGGCTTGCCGCAGCCTTTTTCGGGACCGCGGTCAAAGTAAATTTCCGAGCACGGACCGCAGGGACCTGAGCCGTGTTCCCAGAAGTTGTCCTCCTTGCCCATGCGAACCATGTGCGACGGGTCAACGCCCACTTCCTTAGTCCAGATTTCAAAAGCCTCGTCGTCGTCCTGATAAATAGAAACATAGAGCTTGTCCTCGGGCATCTCGAGCACCTTGGTAAAGAACTCCCACGCCCACGCGGTAGCCTCGTGCTTGAAATAGTCGCCGAACGAGAAGTTGCCGAGCATTTCAAAAAACGTGCCGTGGCGCGCGGTGATTCCAACGCGCTCGATGTCGGGTGTGCGGATACATTTTTGGCAGGTGGTAACGCGCTTGCGCGGAGGGGTCACCTCGCCGGTAAAGTATTTTTTCATGGGAGCCATACCGCTGTTGATAAGCAGCAGGCTGTTGTCGTCCTTTGGAACAAGAGAAAAGCTCGGAAGCCTGAGGCATCCCTTTGATTCAAAGAATGAAAGGAATTTTTCCCTGAGCTCATTCAGACCGGTCCATTGCATTGTGATTACTCCTTTATGTGATGTAGTTTATTTTTATATTTTCCGTTTGCGGATCACCGAGGCTTCGGGTATAGGCAAATCGGAGGTCATTGTTAAAATTTCGGTTGGATGCGGAGCGCTGTCAACGTCCTCACCGTCGGCGTTCACAAGCCTTTGGCACACTGTGTTGAAAGGTATTCCGCACGGCGGAAGCACGTCAAGAGTGTCGCCGACCAAAAATTTGTTGCGCTGCGAAATAACCGAGGTGTGTTCATCAACGCTTTTCACACAGACCGCGACAGCATCGTAATGACGGATGTAGCCGCCGTCCGAGGTGTTTTGCCCCGGCTCGGTTCCGAAGTAGAAGCCTGTGTTGTATTCGCGGTGGCTGATTTTGTCAAGCTCCTCCTTGATCCACGGCTTTAAATCAAAGCTTTCGCCTTCTGCCGCGTAATCGTCGACCGCATGGCGGTAAGCGTTGGTCGTGACGGCGGTGTAGTAGGCTGATTTTGCCCTGCCCTCGATCTTGAAGCTCGATATTCCTGCCTTTACCATTTCCGGAATGTGTTCGATCATACACAAATCGCGTGAATTATAAAGGTAAGTACCGCCGTTTTCCTCCTCAACCGGGAAGTACTGGCCTTGGCGGTTCTCCTCAAACAGGTGGTACTTCCAGCGGCAGGGCTGGGCGCAGTCGCCGTGGTTGGCGTCGCGTCCCGTCATGTAGCTCGAGATAAGGCACCTGCCCGAAAACGAAACGCACATCGCGCCGTGCACAAAGCACTCGATTTCAAGGTCTTTGGGGATCTTTGCGCGCATTTCGGCGATCTCGCTGAGCGGTATCTCTCGCGCGAGCACCACCCTTGACGCGCCCATGTTGTAGAGCACGTTGGCGGCGGCGTAGTTTGTTACGCCTGCCTGTGTTGAGATGTGCCGCGCGACCTTTGGCGCGTACTTTTTTGCCGCCTCAAAAATTCCGAGGTCGGCGATGATCAGCGCGTCAACGCCGCATTCCTGGGCATAGCTCAGAAAGTCCGGCAAAGCCGCAAGCTCGCTGTTGCGCGGAAGGATATTGCAGGTCATGTGGATTTTCCTGCCCATTGAATGGGCGAGCTCACACGCCTTTTTTAAGTCGGTTTTGTCAAAATTTTTCGGTGATGAACGCATACCGAAAAGCTTGCCGGCAAGGTAAACCGCGTCTGCGCCGAAGTTCAGCGCAGCTTCAAGACATTCCATATCGCCGGCAGGCGAAAGTATTTCGGGTTTTATCATGAGATCCGCTCCAGATTAGATTCATGCTCATAAATTGTTGAAGCATAGTACGGGTTTCCGCTCTTGTCGTGGCAGAAGTAGTAGTAGCTTGTGTCGTTCGGACAAAGCGCCGCCTTGATCGCGTCCATACCCGGGTTGCAGATTGGTCCGTACGGCAGACCTTCGATAGTGTAGGTGTCGTAACGGCTCTTGTAGTTTTTGCCCGCGCTTGCCGGAACCTTGTCCGCGCTTCTGTACGGATAATACTTGGTTGAGTCAAGTCCGAGATGCTCAACGCCCATGCTTGATCCCGCTTCAAGACGGTTGTGCAGGATCGAGGAAACGTAGTACATATCCTCAACGTTAGCCGCCTCTGCCTGAACGATCGAGGCGATGGTCATGATTTCGTCAAGATTGAGGCTTGTCTTTGTTTCCTCCATCATCTTCTTGATGGTGTAAAGCTTGTCGTAACCGTCGTAAGCCTGCTTTGAATGCAGACGGGTTTCGTAGTTGTTTAGGAATTTATAGATGATGTTTGTAGGATCGTCGTTGACATAGAACTCGTACTTATCGGGATAAAGGTAACCCTCGAGCCTGTAATAACGCTTGGTTTTGTTCTTTTGATCCTTGATAAAGTCGAAGTCCTCGTCGAACTTGTCGGAATTGCAAAGCTCAAGGAACTTGTCCTTGTCGCCGAGAGCACCCTTCTTTTCAAGGGTGTCGGCAATTTCAACAACACTTTGACCTTCTATAATTGTGACCTCAACGCTGTCGGTACGGTTGGAGTTTCCTTCAAGGTTGGTAATTATAGCCTGATAGTCCATGTTTTTGCGGAGCTCGTAGGTTCCCTGAGAAAAGTCGTCGCCGGACTTGGTAAGCGCGGCGTACATCTTAAAGTACGAAGGCTCTTTGATTACGCCGCTCTTTACAAGTGCGCTTGTAACAGTGTCGAGCGACGGATTTTTGGGGATTTTTACGCTTACTACCGCCGAATCGGTGCGGTTAATGGCAAGCAGGTCGTTAAGTCCCGTAACCACAAAAACTCCCACGGCAGAACCCACAACAAGAACCGAAATTACCCACATCCAGCGGAAAAGCCTTCTGTTGTGCTTGTTGCGCTTTTTTAGCTCTCTTTTTTCTTTTCTTTTCTTCTTTTTTAACGAGCGCTTGCTTTCCTTGGCAATCTGCTCTTTAACATCCTGTCCGCTGTAGGAGTTTATCTCCTCAGCCGAATCAGCCTGCGGATAATCCGCGCTGCCCGTGTCCCGGATGTTAAGTTTAAAGTTTTCCGCCTTGCGGCGTTTTTGCTCATCAAGGTTTGAGCTGTTAAAATCGTTGCTCATATGCACCATCCTTATCGCTATAAGCGATCAATGAATTTTTCCGTAACGAGAATATCGGTATTCCTGTCAAAAGCTCCCCTTGGGATTTCGCTTTCAATATATTTGGAGTAGCAAATTCCGACGCTTACGCCGCTGAACTGTTCAAGAAAACGGTCGTAGTAGCCCTTTCCGAAGCCCACGCGGTAATGCCGGTAGTCAAAGCACAGCCCGGGAACTATGCAAAGCGCGTTTTCGTAGCTGTCCGCAGGCTTGCAGCGTGATTCGTCAGGCTCCAATATTCCGTACATTCCCCCGGCAAGGTCGTCAAGCGAATTAATGTAGTAAAACCTCATGTCGCCAAAGCGGCTTACGCATTTGGGAACAGCTGCTTTTTTGCCGTCTGCCAGGGCGCGTTCTATTATTTTGCGCGTGTCACATTCTATCGGCGACGAAACAAAGGTGAACAATGTTTCGCAGCTTTTGTATTCATTGAGCGACAAAAAGCTTTCAGTCAGCTTTTCGTCAAGCCGCCGCTTTACCTCGGGCGGACAGTTCTGCCTGAGTTTTTTGTACTTTGCGCGTAAAGCCTGCTTTTTCTCCCTTACGTTGATCAAAGGCATTGCATATCACTGATTACCTTGTCGGCAGCCGCCTTTGAAACGGCAAGACTTACGATCGCGTGGCCGAACTCGATAGCGCAGCCCGCGCCCTTTGAGGTAACAACGTTGCCGTCGGTTTCAACGTGAGCGCCCGTGTGATCGGCTCCTTTAAGCTCCGGTTCAAAGCCCGGGAAACAAGTGGCGGTTTTTCCGTCAAGAATTCCCATGTGACCTAAAATTGAAGGAGCGGCGCAGATCGCGCACACCGGCTTATTATTGTCGTTGCAGTATTTTACACACGCAAGCACCTCGGGCGATTTTTCAAGGTTGAGCGTGCCGGGCATTCCTCCCGGAAGCACAACGCCTTCGGCTTGCTCTGCAGATATTTTGCCGATCGTTGTATCGGCTTTGACCGTAACATTGTGCGAGCCTGTAACATATTCGCCGGTAACGCCGACGGTCAGCACGTCCATTTTTGCGCGGCGCATTACATCAAGAGTGGCAAGCGCCTCGGTTTCTTCAAATCCGTCTGCTAAAAACAGGTAAAACATAAGTTCCTCCTTAACTTAGGGTAATTCCAATATAAATATTCTGCGGCAGGGTTTCGCTGTTGTCAAGCAGCCTGACCATGCCCGCGTTTTCACTTGCTCCGCCTGTAAACCCGGGGCTGCCGATTTTGCCGTAAAAGACAAATTCATCCGCGCCGGATTCCTTTAGAAGCAGGGTTTTTAATTCTTTAAAGTCTTTATAAACGCAATAGAACACCTGAGCGGTTCCGTAGCTTTCCTCATAAAACGCAAGGCAGCTGCGGGAAAAAACAACTCCCGTTCCGTAAAGCTTATAGTATTCAATTGCAAAATCCGCGAAAGTATTATTCTGTAAAAGAAAATTATTTTTATAACACTGACTTTGAAGTGTTTCAAAATCGGGTTTTTCTTCAGTTATCACACCGTAAAAAACACACGCTTCAAGCTCTTTTCTTGAAAAGCTTCGCGCCGAAGCCTTGCACCGCGGTTCGTATCCGAGCCCGGAATAAAAGGCATAAAGAGCCCGGTCAGCCGGATAAAGCAGAGAGTAAACATCTCCCCTGCTTTTTGCGTCGTCAAGAGCATACTCAATGAGCCGTGACATTATTCCGCGCCCGTGGTATTCGGGCAGGGTGGCGGCACCGCAAAGGTAATGCGCCTTTTTGCCGTTCACGGTTCCGTCAAGCAAGTGCACGGCGGCAACGGGTTTTCCGTCACAAACGGCAATATATGAATGAAGATAAGATAAATTTCTTTTAAAGAATAAATCTACAGCCTCCGCCTTTTCGTCAAAGACCTCAAGCCACAGGGCTTTAAGGCATTGAAGATCGGCGTTTTGGGCTTTACGGTAAACCATACTCATACTTTAGGCACCGCCCTGAATCTTTGATAGACGATTTCGGGATGATAAGAAAGCTTTGCCTTTCGCAGTCCCTCGATCCCCATATCCTCCTCGCGGTTTAGGTAACGGTAGCCGCGAAGCATTTTGGCGAATTCGTTATTGATTACGGCGTAGCTTCCGTCGTATTCGGTAAGCGCCTTTTCAAACATAACGTCAAAGCACACGGGCGAGATCTCACAGCCGAGCGTCATGGCAACGGGCTTTGAATCAACATAGAGCAGGGCGCCCTTCATTGAAAATTCTTCAAGGTTAATGATCGCTTCCTGAATTACCCCGTACTCGCCGTAGTTTTCAAAGTCAATTTTCTTTTCCCTGTACCACTCGTGCACAACCTTAAGCGCGTCGGCGGCAGCGGAGCAGTCAAGGCTTTTTACCGCGGCGTTGCCATAGGTTCGGAAAAATTTTGAGATATGGTTGCGCTTGGCGTGGTATTTTTTGCCTGCAAGCTCGGCAAGGTTTTCGGTCAGGTAGATATAGTCGCAGGTGTCAAACCTTTCCTCATAATCGAAAGCACCGGGAAAAAGCCTTTCAAGCTCATCGCGCTCGCCGGCGGAAAGATATTCAAAATCCGCCGTTTCGCCGTTTTGCCGCGCCGAACGGATCACCTCTTCAACCGCGCCCTTAACATTTTTTCCGTGCGGAAGGCAATAGCCCCACACCGTGCCGTCACCTTTATAATAAGCCTTGATCACGGTGCCGTCAAAGCACGCGATCCTTAAATCGTACTCTCTGTTCCACAGGTACGCAGAAACAGCGTTTGCCTCGCAGCCGAGCGCATCGGGAGTTTTATACACACTGTCCAGCAGTTTGATGTCGGATTTTTCCAAGCGTCTGAAATTTAGCATAAAATAGTATCTACTGCCTTTTCAATATCAGCGGCGATTTCCTCAATTGTCTGGATTTCGCCGTTTTTGCAACAATTTATAACCTGCCAGCCGCATTTTTCAGCCGCGTAAAGCGCGCTGCGGCGGCAGCTGAGAAGAAAGCTTAAATTGCTTTCGTGCAAGTCTTTTTTGGAATTGTCGCCCATGTAGCGCTTCTCCATCAGCTTTTGAGAAACGTCAGGGTCAACGTCAAGATAAATCACGGCGTCAGCTTGGGGCAAGCCGAGCTTTTTGTATTCAAAATCCGACTCCCATTCAATGAAGCTGTCACGCTCGCTGTCATCGACCTTAGCCATTTGATAAATGATGTTTGAGGTTGCGTAGCGGTCGCTGAGTATCACCGTGCCGCTGCGGTAGTCATCCTTCCAGAACTGCAAAAAGCTTGCCACACGGTCAACCGCATAAAATGCCGAAGCGGCGTAGGCGTTGACGTCGCCGGGGTCGCTTCCGAATTCTCCGCCGAGGTACATTTTAACCAGCGAGGAGCTCGGATTTGAGTAGTCGGGAAATTCAAGCTTTCTAACCCTGAAGCCGCGCAAGCTGAGCTTTTCGGCAAGGATTTTGGTTTGGGTTGCCTTTCCGCTGCCGTCGAGCCCTTCGATCACTATAATCTTACTTTTCATTATTCCACCGGCTGTCTTTTGTATTTTTCACGCATTTCTTTTTGCTTTCCGCAGCACATATTGCCCTCGGGACAAGGTCCGAATATGCACGAGGGACCGCAGTTTTTAAACAGATTCGGGGCAACCTCAAGGCACTGCAGTAGCATTTGCTCCGCGACCTCGCGGATTTCCCACTGGGCGCGGTTGCAGCAGCGGTGGGCAAAAAAGTTTTGCAGGCTGCGCGCGTTAAAGGTGCACACGATTTTGGTGGTCGAGGCGTTTGGAAGGATAAACCGCGCGTCCTCGTTTGCCTTTTTGACAAACGCCGAATACTGCTTTTTGTTTTCCTCCTTAAATGCCTGCATTATTTCTTCGTCCGTGCCTTGAAGCTCCTGCTGTTTGAAATCACAGATATAGCCGGCAACAAGCGCGTCGCGGATCTCCCTGTACGCCTGAGCCTGAACCTTTAAAGCGTTGTTATAAGCCTTTAGCGCCTTTTCGTTTTTGGCGATTTCCGGAGGAGTTACAAAATCAAATTTTGTGCCGTCGACATAACGCTGAGACTGCTGGCTGTATGAGGCGATCCTGTGGCGCACAAGCTGATGCGAGCAGGCGCGTGAGATTCCCTCGATGCCAAAGGTGAAGGAAGCATGCTCGGTGGGACTCGCGTGACCTAAATCCGCAAGCATATTTATAAACGAGGTTGTTTTTTCCTCTGTCAGTCCCTCGCGGATGTCCTCAATACCCGACGGCGAGTAGCAAAGCTTTGCCGCCATTGCCACGGTTTGTTCGGGGTTTGGAGTGTGCGCGAGCAAGGTTACCTTAATTGCCATAATCATCCTCTTTTCTGCCAAAAATTGCAGTTACCCATAATATTTTACATAATTAAATTTATTATAACATTTTACTGCAGGTTTTTCAATACCGCAGACTCATTTTTTTATTACCTGCAAATACAACAAAAGACAGCCTGAAAATTCAGACTGTCTAAATAAGTTTTTGTTAATCTCCGAACTGGTTGAATCTCGAAAGAAATTCCTTTGTACGCGGACTTTGCGGATTTTCAATGACCTGCGCCGGAGTTCCCTCTTCCTCGATAACGCCGTTGTCCATGAATATGATTTTGTCGGCGACGCTGCGCGCAAAACCGATTTCGTGGGTCACGACTATCATTGTGCTGTCGGTGCTCTTTAGTCCCCTGATTACGTTGAGAACCTCGCCCGTAAGCTCGGGGTCGAGCGCGGAGGTGGGTTCGTCAAAGCAAAGCACGTCGGGATTCAGCGCAAGCGCGCGGGCAATTGCCACACGCTGCTGCTGACCGCCGCTGAGGTCGCAGGGATAGCTTTTGCTTTTTTCTGTCAGACCGACTTTTTTCAGCAGTTTTTCGGCTTCCTGTTTTATATTCTCCTGAGCCTGCTTATAGGTTTTGGCGCCCATGTATTCGCCCTTTGTAATAATTTGCTCCTTTGCCATTAGCTGGGGAGCTAAAATAAGATTTTCAAAAACCGTATACTGGGGAAAAAGGTTGAACTGCTGAAAAACCATTCCGAAGTGAAGGCGGTTTTTGCGGATCTCGCTTTCCCTCTTTTTGGAAGGGTCAGCTCCGTCAAACAAAACCTCGCTGTTAACTGATATAACGCCCTCCTGCGGAGTTTCCAAAAAATTGATACAGCGCAAGAGAGTGGTTTTGCCCGAACCGGACGAGCCGATTATGGCAAGCACCTCGCCTTTTTCAAGAGAGAAGCTTATGTCCTTTAGAACCTCGGTTCTTCCGAAGCTCTTTTTAATGTTTTTAACTTCAAGTAATGCCACGGCGCTTCCCCCTAACCCTTGTAATAATCAAGCTTTTTTTCGATAAAGCGGAAAAGAATCGTAAGCACTCCGCAGAACAGCAGGAAAAACGCGCCTGTGTAGAATACAGGCCAGATAAGTCCCTGAACTCTGAAATCGTCCGCGAATTTTAATATTTCTTCTACCAAAATAATGCGCGCAAGCGAGGTATCCTTTACCAGCGTGATTATCTCGTTGCTCATCGGCGGAATAAT
>CADAYK010000019.1 GCA_902792105.1 uncultured Ruminococcus sp. | reverse complement strand
GGACGCGGCAAGGCTGGCGCCTTGCAAGGACGACAACGCAGTATTGCGGAAAATAGACCGCAAAGATTGTCTACTTTTTATTAGGTATTAGTATTAAATTCTCATTCTTGACCTGTTGCGGCTTTTTCTGTTTATTCTTGCGGTGTCCATGTCGTCGTCGTTATGGTTGCACACGCTTTGAACCAAGCCTATACAAATCAGCGTGCTCAGCGCCGAGGTTCCGCCTGCGCTGAAAAGCGGAAGTGTTATTCCGATTACCGGCAAAAATCCGAGAACCATGCCGAGGTTAATGATAGTTTGCGCCGCGATCGTCGCGAAAACTCCGGTGCAAATATACCTTCCGTCGCTGTTGTTCGCCTTTTTCGCGTCGATAATCAAACGGACGATAATACCGAAAAGTATTGCCATCAAAATAATACAGCCGATAAAACCAAGCTCTTCGCCTGCCACGGTGAATATAAAGTCGTTTTCCTGTTCCGGGACGATCCCGTACTCGACCCGCGAACCGTTGTAAAGCCCGGTTCCCGACAAGCCTCCGCTCGCCATACTGATTTTGCCCTGAAACTGCTGCCAGCCGTAGTTTGTCATTGCGTTTCCGTCAATGTCAAATAAAGCCAAAAAGCGGTTGCGGTGTTCGTCGTTTAGAACAAAATTCCAAATAATCGGAATCCCCACAAGCAGGGCAATTCCAAGCATCACAAAATACCTAAGCTGAACTCCCGCAATGTATGTCATTATCAAAAATATAAAAACGAAAATCAGCACGGTTCCGTCGTCGCCCTGAAAATGAATTAAAATCATCGGGATCAAAGCATGAACCAAAAGTGTAAGCACCCCGAAAAAGCTATGGATCATCTTTTTTTCGTTTAAATACGTAAGGTGCTTTGAAAACGTAATGATAAAGCAGATTTTCATAAATTCCGACGGCTGAACGGTAAAGCCGCCCGGAAGCTGCAGCCACGCTGTATCGTCGGTGCCGCTTATGTTTATTCCGAATAAAAACACAAGCACAGACAGCAAAATTCCGATTAGCGCGGAAATGTACCATTTTTTCAGAAAAAACCTGTAATCAGCGTTTGCGATCAGCAAAGCCGCCGCTGTTCCGAGCAGCACCGCCGCGATCTGCGGACGCAAAAAGTTGTAGTCTCCTGCGCGCTGCATACTTGAAATCAGCAAAAAGCTGTAAATAACAGCCGAAATCGTCAGCAGCCAAAGCAAAATATCGGTTCGCCTGAAAAAATCAGTGAGTGAACTTTTACCCAAATATAACGCCTCACAATTATTATTCAAATTTATTATATTAAATTCTCGCCATAATATCAATAGAGAATAATATAAAACTTTAAATTTGTTATAATTATCATTAAGCATGGCAAATTCCAAAATATTAAATCTGTACTAATCACGGAGGTGCTTTATTTATGTTATCAGATATTGAAATCGCCCAGCAGGCAAAGCTTTTGCCGATAAAGGACGTCGCCGCTCAGCTCGGAATAACAGAGGACGAGCTTGAGTTTTACGGAAAGTACAAGGCAAAGCTTTCCGACGAGCTCAGCGCAAGGCTTCAAAACAACAGCGACGGAAAGCTCATTTTAGTTACGGCGATCAACCCGACTCCGGCAGGCGAAGGCAAAACCACAACCACCGCGGGACTCGGTCAGGCAATGGCTAAAATCGGCAAAAAAGCCGTAATCGCCTTAAGAGAGCCCTCTCTCGGTCCGGTGTTCGGAATCAAAGGAGGAGCCGCAGGCGGCGGTTACGCTCAGGTTCTCCCGATGGAGGACATCAACCTGCACTTTACCGGCGATATGCACGCAATCACATCGGCAAATAACCTGTGCTGCGCAATGCTTGATAACCACATTCAACAGGGCAACGAGCTCGGCATCGACCAAAGAAGAATACTCATTAAGCGCTGTCTTGATATGAACGACAGAGCGCTCAGAAATATAGTAGTAGGCCTCGGCGGAAAGGTGAACGGCGTTCCGCGTGAGGATCATTTCATTATCACGGTTGCATCCGAGGTTATGGCAATTCTTTGCCTCGCTTCGGACATCGAGGATTTAAAACGCCGCCTCGGCAATATTCTTGTAGCCTATAATTACAGCGGAGAGCCCGTTTATGCCCGTGATATACAGGCGGACGGCGCAATGACAGCGCTGTTAAAGGACGCAATCAAGCCTAACCTTGTGCAGACTCTTGAAGGAACCCCTGCGGTTATGCACGGTGGACCGTTTGCTAACATTGCCCACGGCTGCAACAGCGTAAGAGCTACAAAGCTCGCCTTAAAGCTCGGCGATTACTGCATTACCGAAGCAGGCTTCGGCTCAGACCTCGGCGCCGAAAAGTTCCTTGACATCAAATGCCGCTATGCAGGCTTAAAACCCAGCGCTATTGTGCTTGTGGCAACCTGCCGCGCGCTTAAATACAACGGCGGAGTTCCAAAAACCGAGGTTAGTCAGGAAAACCTCGAAGCACTTAAAAAGGGTATAGCAAACCTCGGTGTACACATTGAGAACATGAGAAAATACAATGTTCCGGTTGTTGTAGCCATCAACCGCTTCGGCACCGACTCAGATGCAGAGCTCTCCTTCATTGAAGAATACTGCAAGGCAAACGGCGCAGACTTCGCGCTTTCCGACGTATTCGGCAAGGGCGGCGAAGGCGGAATCGAGCTTGCGAACAAGGTTGTTGAAGCCTGTGAAAAGCCCTCGGACTTTGCTCCCGTTTATTCGCTTGACCTCACTGTCAAGGAAAAAATCGAGGCGATCGCTCAAAAAATTTACGGCGCGTCAAAGGTAAACTATACCACCGTTGCCGAAAAAGCCATTGCCGAGGTAACAAAGCTCGGCGCGGACAGTCTTCCGGTTTGTATCGCCAAAACACAGTATTCTTTGTCTGATGATCCTGCCCTGCTCGGCGCACCCAAGAACTTTGAAATAACCGTCAGAAACGTTTCTCTTTCAAACGGCGCGGGCTTTGTTGTCGTTTATACAGGCGACATCATGACAATGCCCGGGCTTCCGAAAAAGCCTGCCGCGCACAGTATTGATGTAAACGCCGAAGGCAAGATCACGGGATTGTTCTGATATGACAAAGCTGATCTCAAACAGCGCTGCGGATACCGAAAAAATCGGCGCGCGCATTGCGCAAAAGCTGAACGGAGCAGAGGTGATCGCGCTGTTCGGCGGTCTGGGAATGGGTAAAACCGCTTTTACACGCGGACTTTCGGCGGCTCTGGGTGTTGAAAGCGGCGTTTCAAGCCCCACATTTTCGCTTGTAAATGAGTATTCGGGAAAGTTTAATATTTTCCACTTTGACATGTACCGCGTAGGTACATGGGAAGACCTGTATTCCACCGGCTTTTTCGACTATATCGGAAACGGAGTGCTCGTAATTGAGTGGAGCGAAAATATCGAAGGAGCCCTGCCCGATGACTGTATAAAAATCACCATTTCCAAGGGCGATAACGATAATCAGAGAATATTTGAAATTGAAGGTCTTGATTTGAATTGAAAATTTTGGCTATAGATACCTCCGCAAAAGCGGCGTCGGCATGCATAGCACAGGAGGATAAGATCATAGGTGAGTTTTTTATAAACACCTCGCTGACGCACAGTCAGACGCTGATGCCTATGATAGAACAGCTTTGCAAAAACGCGCAGGTTCAGATAAGTGAGATTGAGGCGGTCGCGGTCAACGCCGGTCCGGGCTCATTCACGGGCGTGCGCATAGGCGTTGCGGCTGCAAAGGGGCTTGCGTTTGACAAAAGCTTGCCCTGCGTTGCTGTTTCAACACTTGAAAGTATGGCGTATAATGCGCTTGGCTCGGACTGCGTTGTGTGCGCCGTAATGGACGCAAGGTGTTCACAGGTGTATAACGCGTTGTTTCGTGTCAGTGGCGAAAAAATAGAACGCCTTTGCAGCGACAGAGCTTTATCGCTGACCGATTTGGAACAGGATCTAAAAGCTTACGGCGGCGAGAAAATAATGTTAATAGGAGACGGAGCCGAAATTACATTTGAGTTTCTCCAAAATTCGCTCTCTGACGTAATTTTAGCCCCTGTTAATATACGAATCCAAAAAGCGTCTTCAACGGCTTTGGCGGCATTTAAACGCATAAGTGAAGGCGAACTTACAACCGACGAAAAACTGATGCCGGCGTACCTGAGGCTTCCGCAGGCTCAGCGAGAGTTAAACAAAAGGATGGGAGTAACAAAATGATAGCACTGGGATGTGATCACGGCGGATATAACCTTATTTGCGCCGTAAAAAAATATCTTGACGAAAAGGGAATAGAGTACCGCGAATACGGTACCTTCAGCGAAGAAAGCGTTGATTACCCTGTTTATGCCTACAAGGTTGCAAAGGCTGTAACCGAAGGAGACTGCGAGCTTGGTATCCTCTGCTGCGGAACCGGCATCGGTATCTCAATGGCAGCCAACAAGGTAAAGGGAGTTCGAGCCGCTGTGGTAAACAACGAATTCGGCGCCGAGATGACACGCCGTCATAATCACGCTAATATTCTTTGTATGGGCGGCAGAGTTATGAGCGGGGAGGACGCGGTAAAATACACCGATATTTTCCTTAATACGCCGGAGGAGGGCGGCAGACACGACAAGCGCGTCGCCATGCTAAAGCAGATTGAGGACGGAACCTTTCCCGGATAATCATATGTAATTACACGGCAAAGACAGAGACGGCTCAGAAATCGAGCTGTCTTTTTTAACCCTTGCCGTGTAATTTTTTTGTAATCTTTTGTAGTAAATACCCCGAAAAACACGGCTTTTAACATATTAAACATTCTTTAACAATCAAACTGACAAGTTTTAACAGAGTTAACAAGTTTAAACGTAACTTAAATTACTATTAATAATCACCATAAAAAATAAAATAATTTGCTGAAAAACAATAAAAATATACAATTGGTTTTGATTTTGTAATTCTTTTCGTGAAAAAATTTCATTTTTTTAAATTTATTTACAAAAAACACTTGTTTTTTTTCTAATTAAGTATTATAATAGTTCCATAATGTTTTTGAAGAATTTTTTTGAAGAATTTTTTTGAAGAATTTTTTTGAAGAATTTTTATAAGGAATTTTCGAAAAGAATTATCAAAAAGAATTTTATTGGATATGGAGAGAGTAAAAAATGAGATTAAGAAAACAAGAACTTGGGGACAGAAACCTTGTAGGAAACCGTGTTGAGCGCGTCAGAAAGGAAAAGGGTATGAAGCAAAAAGAGCTTCTGGCGCAGCTTCAGGTAAACGGTGTTGATATGAACGCCTCCGGACTTTCCAAGCTTGAAGGACAGATCAGATTTGTTACCGACGTTGAACTGGTAGCGCTGGCGGATATCCTTGAAGTATCCGTTGATTACCTTCTCGGAAGGGAAAAGAAATAAGCCCGGAACGGATCAATATTTAATAACAGGGGAGCTGCAAAGCTCTCTTTTATTTTGACATTAATGTACAGCAAAAAACAGGGCGGAAACGAAAATTTCCGCCCTGTTTTTATCAACTCACAAATATTATTATAGCACATATTTTTGAATTTTTCAAGGCTTTTATAAAAAATAAAATTTAAAATATTTTTATAAAAAGTATTGACATTGTGGATAAACGGATGTATAATATAGACAAAGATAAAGAAAGACAAGGAGGTCTTTAATATGAAAGTTAATATTCTATTTAAGCACCAGATTAAAGACTATCTGCGGAGCTTACCCCCCAATGTATTAAGCCCGGTGCTTGAGGCTGAAGCAGTATAAACTTGTTTTGTTGAAGCAACATATATTTTCAGTGTTATTAAACATATTTCTTTTTTCCTATGATTAGCGTTCATTTGTAGACATCTTCCTTTAGGATTCAAACTTTACTTTCATTGTTTACATATATGAAGATGTTTACCTGAACAAGCGAATATGCGGATGAATTAAGTGATCGGGGTTTCGGCTTTATCACAATTTAATATTAAGAAGTCTATAAAACCTTTGACTAAATATGGCGGGCAGTCCAATGAGAAGTTAATTTTTTCGATTATATCGACACATTTTCCGTTTATATAGATTCTTATAATTTGAAGGGAGTTTTTCCCATGTTTGGTTTAATTTTATTTACGGCATTCTAACGATCGGAGAAGGTCCAATGTAATACTCAGTTTTTCTTTAAACCAATCTATTTTCGGAGTTGAGTCCAAAGTTCAGTTAAGATTTTTATAGAACGTTCAGAGGCGGCAGCGTTTGCCGCCTCTTTTTTCGCTGTTGTGAAAACATTTGTGATAACAGTGCGAAAACACAGGGATAAAGAAAAAACCGGCTCAACACCGTAATCAGCGTTGAGCCGGCATTATAATGTTGTAAAAATTACAGTCCTAAAATCTCTTTGGCGGAAGCAACGATTTTCTCACAAATTTCGTTTGCGTTGTCCTTGTCCTCGCCTACAGCGGTAATGTAAAGCTTGATCTTAGGCTCTGTTCCGCTGGGACGGATAATCACGCCGTTGTCGCCCTCAAGGTGAAGCGCGATAACATTGGAGGTGGGGAGGGTGATGTCCTCGGTTTCTCCGGTGACGAGGTCGGTCTCCTTTTTAAGCTCATAATCGCTTACCTTAACAACCTTGTAACCCGCGATTTCCTTGGGCAGCTTCTTTCTTACGCCCGACATAAGGTCAGCCATCTTCTGCATGCCAGCCGCGCCTTCAAATTCAAACGCAAAGGTTTTGTTAAGATAGAAGCCGAATTCCTTGTACAGACTGTCTATTACCTGAGCAAGTGACTTGCCCTGCTTTTTATAGTATGCTGCCATTTCGCAGATCAGCATCGAAGCGACAACCGCGTCCTTATCTCTTACATATGTTCCCGAAAGGTAGCCGTAGCTTTCCTCAAAACCGAATATATAGCGGTTCTCCTCGCCTTTTTTCTCAAGGTTAAGAATTACCTCGCCGATGTATTTAAAGCCTGTCAGCACGTTTTTAAGCTCGCAGCCGTATTTTTCGCAAAGCTTGTTAACGAGCTTTGTTGTAACGATCGTTTTAACCACAACGGGCTTTTCGGGCAATGTGCCTGCTTCTTTTTTACACGAAAGGATGTAGTTTGTCAGCATTGCGCCGTCCTCGTTGCCTGTGATCAGGCGGTAACTTCCGTCATAATCCTTTACGGCAATGCCAACGCGGTCAGCGTCGGGGTCGGTAGCCAAAAGCAGGTCGGGCTGTTCCTTTTCACAAAGCTCAAGTCCCTTTTGCAAAGCTTCCTTAATTTCCGGATTGGGGTAGGGGCAGGTAGTAAAGTTTCCGTCGGGAAGCTCCTGCTCCTTAACAATAACTGTTTCTTCAACGCCTATTTTACTTAAAATCTTTCTTACAAGCTTGTTGCCGCAGCCGTTAAGCGGAGTGTAAACAACCTTCAAGCCCGCGCCTTTGCAAATTCCGGGATTAACCTGCTGCTCCATAACCTTGTCAAGATAGGTGTCATAAACACTGTCATCAACATATTCAATAAGACCTGCCTTTAACGCCTCGTCAAAGTCCATTGTCTTAACATCGCTGAAAATATCGAGCTTTGTAATTTCGTCATAAACTGCGGCGGCAGCGTTGTCGGTCATCTGGCAGCCGTCCTCGCCGTAAGCCTTGTAGCCGTTGTATTTAGCCGGGTTGTGGCTTGCTGTAACCATAATGCCTGCCTGGCACTTAAAGTATCTTACAAGGTAAGAAAGCACGGGAGTGGGCTGAAGTTCGGTTGTGATGTACGCCTTGATTCCGTTGGCGGCAAGAACCTTTGCGGCCTCGATCATAAACAAATCAGCCTTGATTCTGCTGTCGTGAGAGATTGCAACAGAGCCCTTGCCGTACTTTTTAAGAACATAGTTTGCAAGCCCCTGTGTAGCCTGACGGACAACATAAATGTTCATTCTGTTTGTGCCGGCGCCGATTATTCCTCTGAGTCCTGCGGTGCCGAATTTAAGCGCGGTATAGAAACGCTCGTAAATTTCGTTTTCGTTTCCTTCAATTCCGTTGAGCTCGCTGATTAAGTCAGCGTCTTCAACAGCCTTTTCACGCCATTCATTATAAAGCTTCATTGTGTCCATTTAGTTCCACCTCGTTTTATATTTTTGAATTAAATAAATTTTATTAAAAATCTATCTATTAAATAATATAACACAAAACGGCGAAAAATACAAGTAAGTTTACCCATAGTTTTCGCCGTTTTTAAAATTGTGACAGTTATTTTGCTAATTGTTTTTCATATCGGATACTCCAGGCGGTTTCTGTTTTTACGTATCCTTTCTCAGTAGCAAGCTTGTCTATCTGTGTCATATCCCATTTTGAGTTTTTGGGTACATAAACGTATTCGGGCTGTTTGTCCGGATTCATTTGATAGTAGGTTTTAAGACGCTCTATCGTCGAAGGCTTTTCGCCCGAAAGCCAAGCCGAGTACGTGCCGTAGGTGTAGTCATTAACGTCAAGATAAAACCACGTGTTTTCCGACATAAACAGAATATTTCCCGGGCGTGTGCTGTTGTAGCTCTGCAAATCGTTATAGTAGCTTTCGTATTCCGAACAGCGTGCCGGATTTGTGTAAATGCCCTTTGCGGCGCCGTTTTCAATCTGACTTGTCAGGGTTGACGGCTCGCCCTCCCAGAACACGTGCCTTGCCTTTGAACCAATTTCAAAGGTGCCCTGCAAAACAAGCATCAGAACAACAAATCCAAAGCTTACGCGCTTGATAACTGTCGCGTATTCAATGTTGTCGGGAGTTTCGCGCATTTCTCTGATCAGCTGCGCAAGGAACACATAGCTTGCGATGTTCGTAACGGTCATTGCCATTGAAATAACATAGAAGTACTGGTTAGAGGTGCAGTGAATGCAGAACGAGTAAATTATTCCGGGGATAAATACCGCCGTAAAGAACTCGCGCGGCTTGTCCTTGCAGAGGATATATGATGTTACGCCGATAAAGAGCAGCGGGAACATAATCGAGTTGTAGGTTGATTTTCCGAGCTCCGGAAGAATAAGCACATAGCTGAAAATTACAACCGCAATAGTGATAAGCAGATAAACCGAACGGTGAAGTCTTCTCTTTTTGTCGATTATCATCGCGATCATCATCGCGCCGTACGCGTAGACCGCGTATTTGAAGTGCGGCTGCATATTGAAAATCGACCTGAAGTAGCTGAAGAATTTTTCCGAAATCGGAATGTTGGGATGCTCGGGATCCTTGAGCATTTCCGGGATGTTCTTAAAGATGTCGCCGATACTTACCCTTGTAAGTGTAAAGAGGAGGAACACGGCTGCAAGTCCGAAAACGCCAATGCTGAAAAACAGGAAGCTTTTCGGTTCAAACATTCTGTTTTTAAGCGCGAAGTTTATGTCTTTGTTTTTAAGCAGTCTGTTTACTCCCACGCACACCGCGTAAAGCAAATACAGCACCGCGAGGTACGGACAGCAAAGCACCGCGCCCGCAAGGCAAAGACCGCCGAAAATAAGCTGCAGCTTTTTATCGTAATCAGCCGTTGCCAAAAGTACTCCCGAAAGCACAAGAAGCTCAACGCCCATTGAGTCATAGCTCAAAGCCATGATGTTGTAAGGAGTGTAAATAAAGTAGAAGAAGCTTGCGAATACAGTGATAATACCGTATTTTTTGAGCTTAAGGTAAATCACGGTTGCGGCTCCCGCGTGAATAAACACATAAAAAACTCTTGCCGCAAGCACGATCCCTTCGGTAGAGCCGGTGAATGTGGTGTATATCCACACAAAGGGCAACAGCAAAAAGCTTGAAAGCTGTGACAGGTGCCACTCGTCGCTGAACATCGCGTCGCCCTGAATCAGCCTGTGGGGAATCGTAAGGTAAAATGCTTCGTCGGAACCGCCAAAGCCGTAGTTTGTTTTCCACAGCGCAAAGATAATTCCGCCTGCAAGCAGGGTAAAGAAAAGGTAATTCTGCCAGTTTTTGCCCTTGCCGTTTTCGCGCTGGCTCTTGACGAACTCTTTAATTTTCTCATAAAGAAATATAATAAGCTTTTCGAGCTTGTTCATCAGGAAAGAAGTGATCGCCGCGAAGAAAAACGAAAGGGGCACGGTTACAAAGTAATACGGCAGTCTGTCCACCATAACCGGAACGTTATCTCTTAGTACCTGGTAAATCAATTCGTCAAAGACAAATGACATCAAATAAATACCCAGCGCAAGGTCGGAAATTTTCCACAGCACTAACTTTACTCCGGGCTTCCAGTTGTCCGACTTGACTCTGCTCAGCAGTGTGAATATCAAAGTTGACAGCACATAAGGCTCAAAGCCGTACCAGTAAACATATATGCCCGACTTAAAGCCGCCGCCGTAGCTTCTGAACCAGTTAAACGCCGAAAACAGGAACAGCGACACACACAGTACGCCGACCATTGAACGGGTTCTCAGTTTAATACCGTATTCGCGGATGTAGCTTCCCGTAAAGTAGAAGGTGATGGGGTAAAGGCTCATCCAAAACGCGGGAATAAGCTTTTGGAACGTATCGTTTTCGGTAGGAGTGACCCACCAAGTTGCCGTATCAAAGTTGAATATGTTGAATATAGTGGGTACAGCGGTAATAAAAATAAAGGTTGCAAGTAAAATTTGCTTGTTCTTTTTTGATTCAAGCTTATGATAAGCCAAATTCAGGAAAGGAGCCATTAAAAACAGCCCTATATACATTTCGATGTACCAGGAGTAGTTTGCTCCGGTAAAGTCGAAAATGCTCAGCAAATAGGCTTTTAAGCTGTACGCTCCGTCCTTGTGGATTGCCGAAAACATCGAAGGCAGGTTAAAGTTGTAAAACGCGGTTTTAGCAACGGGGTTTTCGTGTATAGCCTTAAACGCCATACAAAGAACCGAAGCGATTACAAAAATAATCAGCGTTTTGCGAATTCCCTTGTAATAACCCTTGCTAAGCGTCTTGTTTGACATCAGGTAACCCGTGAGTATCAAAAACATAGGTACGCAAACCGAAAACAGAGTTCGCATTGTTACCATCACAAACATTGAAGGTCCGTGAAGGGCAGCTGAGTCGTGCGTGGTTAAATAATTGAAAATGCCTTCGATCGGTCCCATTCCGGCAACGCTTTCGCTGTAAAAGCCGTTGTGAAGGAAAAAGTGAACCGAAAGCACAGAGAAAACCGCAACAATTCTTATTAGATCAAGACTGCTGTTGCGCCGCTCAAGTTTTTTGACGTTCATTTTTATTACTCCTCAAAATAATATATACACTTAATTATAACATAAAAAAAAGTCATATACAATATTTTTTATAAAAAAATCCCAAGGCAAAAAGCCTTGGGATAAGGGTTAATCTTCAAGAAATGTTTCAACAATAAATCTCGGACGGCGTTTTGTTTCAAGGTAGATTTTTCCGATGTATTCGCCGATAATACCGATAGCCAAAAGCTGAAGACCGCCAAGCGCCCAAATCGAGCACAGCGTGCTTGCCCAGCCGCTTACCGTCGCTCCGATAAAGAAGCGGATAACCGAGTAAATTATCATAATCAGGCTGATAAGGAAAATAATAAGTCCGAGCCAGGTAATAAGTCTTATGGGCTGAATACTCAGCGAGGTGATTCCTTCCCAGGCAAGAGCGAGCATTTTCTTGAGCGGATATTTGCTTTCGCCGGCAAGACGTTCGCTTCTTTCATAGGTTACGATGTCGGATTTGTAGCCGATAAGCGGAACCATGCCGCGCAGGAAGATGTTTGTTTCCTTGTAGTGCGAAAACGCTTCAAGCGCGCGTTTGCTCATAAGACGGTAGTCTGCATGGTTAAAGATTACCTTTGCGCCGAGCTTTTCAAGGATCTTGTAGAACGCCTCGGCGGTAAAGCGCTTGAAGAAGGTGTCGGTCTCACGCTTTGAGCGAACGCCGTAAACAACGTCGCAGCCTGCTTCGAACTTTTCGACCATTTCGTCAAACACATTGATGTCGTCCTGCAAATCGGCGTCGATTGAAATAACGGCGTCGGCTTTGTTCTTAAGAGTCATAAGTCCGCACAGCAAAGCGTTTTGGTGACCGCGGTTGCGGCTGAGCTTGATTCCCTGGAACACAGGATTTTCACCGTGAAGCTGAGTGATTATTTCCCAGGTTCTGTCCTTTGAGCCGTCGTCGATAAATACGATCTTACTGTCGGCGGTAATTTTGCCGGCAGCCATCATCTCGCTGAATTTTTTTGCAAGCTTGGAGGCTGAATCTCTAAGCACTTCTTCTTCGTTGTAGCATGGTATAGCTAAATATAACTTTGTCATAAAAAACTCCTAAATACATTAGTTTCTCCTATTATAATAATACCTATTTTTGAAATTGTCAAGAAACAGAGTTTTGTACATAAAATATTTGTAAGAAATTTTAAAATTCTCTTGTAAAAACAGCCTATTTGTATTATAATTAAAAAGGTTATTAACTCTAACGGAGGTTTTTATATGGCACAAAAAGCAATTGCGGTATTAACCAGCGGCGGCGACGCCCCCGGTATGAACGCTGCGGTAAGAGCCGTTGTTCGTTCCGGTATCAACAGCAAAATGAAGGTTTTCGGAGTATACCGCGGATTTAACGGTCTGTTAAACAAGGAAATAGAAGAGATGACGCTTCGCAGTGTTTCCGAAATTATCGGAAACGGCGGAACAATGCTTTACACCGCCAGAAGCGAGGAATTTAAAAAGAAAGAAGCTCAGTTAAGAGCAGCCGATTTTTGCCGCAGCAAGGGTATAAGCGGCGTTGTTGTAATCGGCGGCGACGGTTCCTTCCAGGGTGCGAGAGCGCTTACCGAGGCAGGCATCAACTGCATCGGCGTTCCCGGAACAATTGATAACGACATTGCCTGCTCGGAATATACAGTGGGATTTGATACAGCCATGAACACCGCGCTTGAGATGGTTGACCGTATCCGTGATACCGCTCAGTCACACGACCGCTGCTCAATTGTTGAGGTTATGGGCAGACGCTGCGGCGACATCGCTCTCCAGACAGGTATCGCGACAGGCGCGACGGCAATTCTGGTTCCGGAAATCGAATATAATACTGATGATATCATCAATAGGATCGTTAAAACACAAAAGACCGGCAAAAAGCACTTTATCATCGTTGTGGCCGAGGGTGTAGGCAAGGTCAACGATTTGGCAAAGGAAATAGAAGATAAGCTCCACATTGAAGCCAGAGCAACTATTCTCGGTCACGTTCAGCGCGGCGGTTCACCTACTCTCCGCGACAGAGTTGTGGCAAGCCAGATGGGCTACAAGGCTGTGCAGCTTCTCGCTAACGATATCGGCAACCGCGTTGTAGCTATGCGCAACGGCAAAATTATCGACCTCGATATCACGGAAGCTCTCAGCATGAAACGTGTATTTGACGAGGAGCTTTACCAGATTGCAAAGACAATCTCTATCTGATCACGGATAATTATGTTACAATTAGGGCGGACGGTGTTCGCCCTTAAATTTTATATTTCCTGAAAGGAATTATAACTATGCATTCCGATTTACAAAAGATATCAAAGGATTTAATTATATATTCCGCGCTCGCTTCGGATTTTGAGCCGCTCGACTTCAAAAACGACGCTCTCGCGGGCGTAAGGGCAAACTATTTTAACTCGGGCAATATGCCCCAGTCCGAAAAAACCGAGCTGATGCTCGGTTCAAATCCGCTCAGTCTTTCATATTCCATGAAAAGCGGCGAGCCGCTGTCGTGGAAGGCTATCTATAATAATCAGCCGTACCAGACGGTCAAGCGCGAAACAAACGGCAATTACTGTGTTTTGTCTTATAACAGCAGCGGAAATGTTTACAAACGCCTGTATTTTGACGCTGATCACAATTGGCTCCGCACGGAATATTACGGCGCCGAAAACAGCGCTTCACCCAAAGCGGCGATTTATCCGAGGCGCAGCGACGGCATAATGCTTCTTATGTATAAGGAATACGGCGAAACAAAAAAGATAAGCACGCTGTTTCCCTCGCTTAAGCCGTCCGGCAGAAAATGCGGAGCACTGGTCTACAGCAATTCGGGAATGATTTGGTACGATACTTCGTTCAAGCCGTCTGACTACAGCGAAACGGTTCAGCCCGAAAAAAAAGGATTCAATTTTAAGCCGGAGGACTTTACCCATGACATCTACGGCAAAGTTAGCTCAAAGCTTGACAACGCGCCGTATCTCACCGCGGATGATATCCCGAAGGATGAAGTCGAAGAGCCGAAAGTGAAGGAACCGGAGCCGGTTAAGTACTCTGCCTATGACAAAATAGCGAGCATTCTTTTTGAGGCGCATAAAACAAATAAAAATATATTCGGCGAGCTTGCCAACGAAGGAAAAACGCCTGAGCCCGAAGAAAAAGCCGAAGAAAAAGCCGAACCGCAGCCCGAACAGAATAAAGAAGAAACGACCGAAGCTGCTTTGGAAAAGGCTAAAGAAAAAATCGAAGAAGTCGAAAAAGAAAACGACGGCAATGTTGACGCTGCCGCGCTTGAAATGGTTGAAGCGTTCGGCGGAAACCCGGATTATGACCATTCTGCGGCGGTTCCCGTACATCCTGACTATAAGCCTGCCGCCGAAGAAAAGCCCGACAAGGTTATCGAAGCAAAATCCGGCAGTTATCTTTATTACGGAGCACTTGACGAAAATAACCGCAGAACCGGCAGGGGAAGAACTGTTTCGGAAAAGGGCTTAACCTCCTACGAGGGCGACTATGTTGACGACAAGCGCCAGGGCTTCGGTATTTGCTACTATAAGGAAGGCAGCGTAAACTATGTGGGAACATGGAACAACGGCAGCCGTGACGGCGCCGGTGTGGGCTACCGCTTAAGCGACGGAATTATGCACGCAGGCGGCTGGAGCAACAACGCGCCGAGCGGGTTCGGAGCAAGGTTCGACAGGGACGGCAGTTTTCTTGACGTTTGCACCTATGTGAACGGAAAGCGCAACGGCAAAAGTATTTCCTTTGACGAGGACGGAAATATTGTTGTAAGGCTTTGGAGCAACGGCGAGATGATTTCGGAAAAAATTATAGCAGACTGACGGAGGAATAATGGAAAAGATAAATGATTATATTATAGAATTCGGACAAAAAATACTCCTTTTCGCGTTAGTACTTGTTGTCGGAATTGTTGTTGTAAAGATAATTACTTCATTCGCTAAAAAAGCGATTCTGAAAACAAAGCTTGACCACACGGTAAAAACCTTTTTGTATTCAATTCTGCGCGTGCTGCTTTACGCGGTTGTGGTTCTTATATCGTTAAACACAATAGGCATAAAGGTCGATTCGATTATCGCGACAATCGGAGCGGCTGCTTTAACGGCAGGACTCGCGCTTCAGGACACGATAAAAAACTTTGTCAGCGGTATGATCATAATATTCAGCAAACCCTTCACCGCCGGCGATGTGATAGAATTTGAGGGGGTTGAAGGTTATGTTCAAAGCATACGTGTTTTTTACTGCACCATCAGAACTTATGAAAACAAGATGGTGCAAATCCCGAATTCACGGCTGACCTCCAACAACGTAACCAACTGCTCGGCAGCAGATCACCGCAGGGTATCGCTTAAATTCTCCGTGAGTTACGACGATAAGCTTTCAAAGGTGAAAAGCGTTATCTATGATGTTATTTCAGAAAATGATAAAATCCTCGCCGATCCCGAACCTAAGGTTTACATCGGCAAGCACCTTGACAGCGGAGTCGAAATTATCGTTTTTGTCTGGGGAGTTCCCGATGATTATTTTCCCATTTATTTCTATATGCAGGAGCAAATTAAGCTTGCCTTTGACAAAAACGGAATAACCATCCCGTATCCGCACGTGGAAATAGCAAATCAAAAACAGTTAAATTCAGGCAATAAATAATTTAATATAATCTTCATATAATAATGGTGTCGTTTTTCGACGCCATTTATTTTTTGAGGATGAAAACAAATGAAGAAGATAATATCACTTGCTGCCGTTTCAATTATGATGGCAGCGGCATTTACGGGATGCGGAGAAAACGCGGCTTCTACAGCGTCTCAGGCAGCCTCAGACGCTGTTTCGGGAGCGGGAAGGGTTGTTGACGACGTGGGCAGCGGCGTTTCCCGGGCGGCATCCGAGGCTGACAGCGCAATGGAAGAAACAAACAGCGAAACAAAGAACAACGGAGAGGTTGACGACGGCGACGGTTTTATCGGCGACAGCGGGGAGGAAACTCAAAGCGACACCGAGGCAACCGTAACCGCATCCGACGTTTCCGAATAAGCAAAAAGCGGTGGAAAATTCCATCGCTTTTGCCGTATACAGAATATTTACACCGCTTTCTCAAGCTCGTTGCGCAGGCGGCTTATTATTTTTTTCTCAAGCCGTGAGATATACGACTGCGAGATCCCGAGTTTGTCTGCAACCTGCTTTTGTGTATGCTCCTTTTTGCCGTTAAGTCCGAACCTCAGTTCCATAATTTTACATTCTCTGCGGCTTAACTTTCCTATTTCCTGTAAAACAAGGTTCCTTTCAAGCTCGTTTTCAAGATTGTCGTTGATCTCTCCCGGTTCGCTGCCCAGAATATCGCATAAAAGCAGCTCGTTTCCGTCGCGGTCGGTGTTTAACGGTTCGTCAATGCTCACTTCATTTTTCAGCTGTGAAGATTTGCGCAGGAACATTAAAATCTCGTTTTCGATACATCTCGAGGCGTAGGTGGCGAGTTTAATATTTTTCTCGGGGGAAAAGGTGTTTACAGCCTTGATCAGTCCGATAGTACCAATTGAAATCAAATCCTCAGCGCCTGCTCCGGGCGACTCAAACTTCCTTGCTATGTAAACCACAAGTCTGAGGTTGTGCACGATCAGCGGCTCGCGGGCACCCTCGTCGCCCTCTGCGATACGGTTCATAATAACGGCTTCCTCGGCTTTTGAAAGCGGCGGGGGAAGGGTGTCGCTTCCGTTGATGTAAAAAACTTCATTTTTGCTTAAAAATAACATCTTGATTTTCAGCAGCAGTAAATTCATATAAACCTCCTCATACTGATTCCTGATAGAAAGTAGACTTATATTTTGCGAGGATATTTTTCGAAAGACAAGGCGAAGGACGCGGCAAGGCAGTATTGCGGAAAATAGACCGCAAAGATTGTCTACTTTTTTATTAGGTATCAGTATCAAATGTTTTTTACCGGTTCAAAGGGGATAATAGCTCTTACATCTCCTTTCAGAATGTTTTCGCAAATTCCTATGTATAAGCTTTGCTGTGAAGGCTTTCCGTCAATCTCAACGATATCGGGCAAAAAGCCCTTTATTATACCTTCACCGCCGAGACTTCCGAACGGAATGACCCTCATGGCTGTTTCTTCGGGTATTAAATCGGATATAAGCGTTTTTTCGGCGATAATTACATAATCTCCCGAAAACGGTTCTTTTACCTGACAACCCGTGTCTATCAGTGCGTTAAACCTGACCGAATGCTCGCGGCGCACAACTTTAACGCCGCAAACGCGTTTTCCGCCGCTTTTTTCCGAAAACCTTGAAGCGAGCTTCATCAAATAATAGCAAACAAGTGTGAGAATAATCAGCAAAAACGGTGATATATTAAAATATATAACGTCATTATATATTTCCATTCCATTTGGCTTGAACGATGTGTAAACGAAAATCATAATTCCGCAAAAGAAAAATGAGCAGAAAAAATACACAGATACCCGTTTTATAAACACTCTTGCCGAGTAAAAACCAAAGGAAACCAAAATGACCGGAGCGGCAAGCGCGGCGTCAAAAAGAATGTTCAGACCGAACGGAATTCTCGGAAGAAGCGCCGCAAGGCTGAATACTCCTCCCAGAACAGCCCCCAAAACCAGCCTTGAAAGCTTTTGGCTGATATGAAGCAGAGTTTTGGTGCATAGAATTAAAAAGAAATCAATAAAAATATTCACGGTAATCAAAACATCAATATAAACAGTACCCACACAATCACCACGTTATTATTATTGCATATTGTGATAATAATAATTGTCAAAAAAGGACGGAGGTAAAAAATTATGGTGCTCGGATTGATCATCGGCGTTTTTGCCGGCGCTTTTTTGGGCGTCAGCATGATGTGCCTTTTGTTTTACAGCAGAGACAGATAACCGAAAACGGCCGGTTTCAATTGGAACCGACCGTTTTTCTGTAAAAATATTGTGTTATGAATTTACGCGTTATAATTTCTGTTGCCGAGGAAAACAACCGCAAGCATTCCGGGGCCTACATGAGAACCGATAACCGGACCTATGTCGCAAATTTGTACTTCCTTAAACATTCCTTTAATGGCTTTTCTAAGCTCTTTGGCACCCGCTATGTTATCGGCGTGGGCAACAAAAGCAATCTGCTTTTTGGCATTTTTGTCGGCGTCACGCTTTACATATTTAACAAGTGTCGGAATAATATTACTTTTGCCTCTGATTTTTCCTACGTTTACAAGCTTGCCTGTTTCGTCGGCGCTGATAAGCGGCTTGATCTGCAAAGCCTTGCCGAATGTAGCGGTAAGCGCCGAAATTCTGCCGCCTTTTTTTAGCAAATCAAGGTCATCAACAACAAACCAGTGACAAACCTTGTCCTTTGTTTCCTCAATATAATTCTTGAGCTCGTCTATGCTCATACCTTCCTTGTATTTTTTTCCGGCAAGGTAAACCAGAAAACCAAGTCCGGCAGAATCACAGCATGAGTCAACAATATATATTTTTCTTTTAGGATACTTTTCCAACAGCTCGTTTACGGCAATAAGGCAGGTGTTGTATGTACCGCTCAGTCCTGTCGCAATGCCTGTAAAGATAATGTCCTTGCCTGCTTTAAGATAGGGCTCGAAGTAGGTTTTAAAGTTTTCAAAGTTGATCTGTGTGGTTTTGGGGACCACGCCGTCCTTAATAGCTTTGTAAAAGTCCTCAAGCGGCATCATGCGGCAGTCGGGATAATGAAGATAAATATTATCCTCGATTTGAAACTCCATAGGGAGTACTTCAACACCGGCTTCTTCGGCCTGCTTGGCTGTAAGGTCGCAGGAAGCGTCGGTCATAAATACATATTTCATATATTCATCTCCAGAAAAAAGATTTGCTTTCTGTCTTTAATAATAACAAATTTATAAGTAAAAGTCAATGAATATAACTGCAATAACAGACATATATTCTTGATGGGAGTGATTACGTGAGATGCAGACTGAATGACATAAGACACAAGGAAGTTATAAGCGCTGTGGACGGAACCCGAATTGGTTACGTAGATGATATAATTGTGGATACAAAAACCGCTTGCGTTGTAGCTTTTGTAATATTTGGCCGATTTTTCTTCTTTGGAATATTCGGGAAACGTGAAGATTTCATAATTCCGTGGGAGAAAATTACCCTTATTGGGGAAGACGCGATTATTGTATCGGGTATAATTGAGAATAAAGAAAAAAAGCCCCAAAAACGGCTATTTTTCTGGAAAAATTGAATTTTTTTCGATTTCTAACATTTCGGCACAATAAACTACACAAACAGTACTATTTTGTAAAAATTGCACAAGTTATATTTTCTTTATGAAATTAAAAACCATTTTGTTACAAAAAGGTGACAAAGGTTACAGATAACTCGAAATAATGTGACTTGCAATTTGACGGAAAGTATGATTTACTATAGTTGAAATTGTGTGTTTGATAAAATTTTAACGACTAAAGACGTTGTGCTTTCGACAAGCAAAAAACCATCTGTAAATCTTATATAGTATGCCGCGTGTATACGATATACAATATATATGGTGTCGTTAGTGCAGAAATCACAGGGAGGATAAATTTTTGAGAGCTACAAACCATAAGCCTTTTGAAAACGGTGCATCCGCTTCAAATGCACAGAAGAAAGTTACCAAGTCACGTAAATTCGTAAAAGTATTGTCACTCGCTATTGCGGTTTCTGCTTCGGCAGCTGCTCTTATCGTTCCGACAACCACACTTGCTCCGGGCGTTGACGCGTATTCCGACAGCAGAGTTGCTTCATATTCAGTAGGCGATATCGACAAGTTCTCGGCAGTTATCACAAATAACTGTGTTGAGGAAACAACGGTTCCCGTTACCGAGCCTGTAAAAGCAGCTAAGGACACAAAGACAGCGGAGAAAACCGAGAAGAAACAGACAACCGAAAAAGCAAAGACCGAAAAAGCCAAAACTTCCGCTAAAAAGACATCGGCTGTCGAGGAAACAAAGCCCAATGCTGCGGAGGAAACCACTCAGAGTTCCGAGACAAACACCGAAAGCTATGATTATAATAACGATTATTCATCAAATTCGGGAACTTACTCGGGCGGCGCTCTTGTTACAGGCGCAAGCGTAGATCCAAGCTACACACCTACACACGTTTCTCTTTCCGCTTATGACAGAGCAAAAACCGAACGCCTTGTAATGGGTGAGGGCGGTATTATGGGTTACGAGGGCTGTGCGCTTATCGCTCAGTCGATCCGTGACGCAATGGTTCGCTCCGGTACAACCTCAATCGATCAGATTATTTCCGAATATCAATACTTCGGTTCAACCGATTACGAGCCCAATCAGGATGTTAAGGACGCTGTTTCCTTTATCTTTGATCAGGACGGTGTGGCTATTCAGCACAGAGTGCTCTGCTTCTACATAGGTACAAGTGATTGGCACGAAACTCAAACATACCTTTATCAAATCGGCGGAGTAAGATTTTTTGACTTGGTATCCGCTTAATTTGAAAATTTAATATGTAAAATTAATCAAGTGTTTTGAAAAAACACTTGATTTTTTTTGTTTTTATGGTATAATATTAGAGCATTTCGCACGCTGATGTCTGCCGGCAGGGTGGCGGTATTTACAGTATGCCGTTTATTGCGCCGGTAAATCCACGGACACAGCGGAGGTTTTAACCTAAGGAGGAAATAAAAATGGCAGTAGTTTCTATGAAACAGCTTCTGGAGGCAGGCGTACACTTCGGCCACCAGAC
>CADAYK010000018.1 GCA_902792105.1 uncultured Ruminococcus sp. | reverse complement strand
AGTCACACGCGATTTGCCCGATGAACTGATGAATCAGCTGCCGTCGGTCGAGGATATTCAGAAGAGGATAAAATAATAAATAGTACTAAATGAATCGTACGCACACACAAGCAACAAATATACGCAAAAGCCCTGTAAACAAGCTGATTTTTGCGTTTGAAAAGTTCTCAAAGAGATAAAATTATATATTATTTCTTTTTCAAGGCTTTCCTTTGTGGGAAGCCTTGTTTTATCAGACCCTGCGGTGTCCTCGGAGCATAGTTCCGACCGTGTTCTCAAAGAGATAATCCATTATCTATGCTTTTTCACAGAGCTCCTGTATTATGCAGGAGTTATTTTTTATTTTGTTGGTGTTAATCTATGAAAACACTAACTGTTATTGAAGCAGAAATACTGCTAAATTAATAAAGACTTGACAGTATCACACAAAAAAGGAACGGCGGCGACCGTTCCTTTTTTGTAAATCATAGCGATTTTAAATATTCAATGCTCCCATCAAGCGTGGTGCAAAGCTTATCTATCATCGGGAGGATTTCGGGTGTGGGCTGAAGGTAGTCCGGCACCATTATTGTGATCATTCCTGCGGCGTGGGCAGATTGAACGCCTGTGAGGCTGTCCTCGTACGCAGCGCAGGCTGACGGTTCAAGCCCGAGTTTTTTTGCTGCGGTGAGAAAAACCTCGGGGTGCGGTTTGCCGTTTTTTACGTCGTTTCCGCATACAAGCTCGTCGAAGTAATCCAAAACCCTGATTGATTTTAAATTGAGTGTTGCGGTTTCGCGCGAGGTCGAGGTTGCAAGCGCGATTTTAACTTCGTTTTCCTTTAAAAAGTCAAGCAGCTCATAAAGTCCGGGCTTTGCCGGAACTCCGGTTGATTCAAGCCGTTCAAGGTACATAACATGACTTCTGTCCGCAAAGTCCCAATACGGAAAGTTTTCTCCGTAGAGCGATTTATAAATTTTTTCGACCTCGGTTTTGCGTTTGCCGAGAGTTTTTTTGTAAATGTCAAGATCGTAAGGATATCCGTTTTCCTCCATCATTTTGCTCCAGTTTTCAAAGACGATCTTTTCGCTGTCGATCATCAGACCGTCCATGTCGAGCACTGCGCCTTTAATCATAAATAACCTCCTCGTTTAAAAACACAAAGGGGAGCGCACGGCTCCCCGGTTAAATTATTATCGTTCAATCATCATAAATTCACAGCTGTACGGCTTAACATGCAAAATGTGATTTTCATATTTTGAGCCGAACATGGGCTTGGCGTCGCCGTATCCCGGAGGAGGAGCAACCTTTTCCTCGTTTTCGCCTAAATTGAACACGCAGTAAATCGCGGTTTTCTGATCATGGCGAATGTACGAAAGCCTTCTGCCCTCGGCAAACGCGTCTATAAAGTCGCCGTCCCACAGCGCGGAACATTCCTCGCGCAGCGCGCCGAGCTTTTTGTGCCATTCAATAAGCTCTTTGTTTTCCCTGCCCCACGGGTAGCAGCAGCGGTTGAACGGGTCGCGGTAGCCCTCCATGCCGGCTTCGTCGCCGTAGTAAACGCAGGGGAAGCCCGGAAGGGTATACTGCATTGCCGAAGCAACCTTTAAAAGCTTAATGCCGTGCTCGCGCTGTTCGGGACTGAGCTTGGTGCTTGCCTGCCAGGCGCGGTCGCGTCCGTTCAGCGGTTCGCCCGCGAGCATGGTCAGAATACGCTCGGTGTCATGGGTGCTCAGTGAGTTCATAAGCACTCTGAGCACGGGGCGCGGATAGTTTTCGATCACGCTCATTATCTGAGCCATGGTGTGGCGCGCGTCCTGACCGCGGCAGAAGTTTATTATCGCGCCGCGGAAAACATAGTTCATAACAGAGTCGAGCTGGTTGCCGAGCAGGAATTTTCTTCTTGCGCCGTAGCTTTCCTTGTTGCTCGCGTCCTCCCAAACCTCGCCGACGATAAATGCCTCGGGGTTTTCGTCTTTAACGGAGTTGCGAAGGTTTTCCATAAATTCGTCGGGGAGCTCGTCGGCTACGTCAAGACGCCAGCCCGAGTTACCCAAACGCATATATTTTCTGATAATGCCGTCCTTGCCGTTAATGTATTCGTTAAACGCCGGGTCGGTTTCAATTACCTCGGGAAGGGTGTAGAAGCCCCACCAGCTGTGATAATTGTCGGGCCATTCGTTGAATTTGTACCAGCTGAAATACGGTGATTCTTTGTCGCGGTAAGCGCCGCCGTCGCCGTAGCGGCCGGAACGGTTAAAGTAAACGCTGTCGGCTCCCGTGTGCGAGAACACGCCGTCGTTGATTACGTGGATTCCGCGCTCCTTCGCCTGACGGCAAAGCTCGGCAAAATCCTCCTCTGTTCCCAAAATAGGATCAACGTTGGAATAATCGCCGGTGTCGTAGCGGTGGTTGGAATATGCTTCGCCTATCGGGTTAAGATAAATGCAGGTCACGCCCAGCTCTTCAAGATAGTCAAGCTTTTGTGTAATGCCCTTTAGGTCACCCATAAAGAAGTCGCTGTTTGTAATTTCGCCGTTTTCGTCGGGTTCCCACTGAGGCAGGGCGTACCAGTCTTTGTTGCGTTTAAAATCGGTGCGTTTTATATCCTTTTCCTCTCCGCTGAAATTGAAACGGTCGGGGAAAATCTGATACATAACGCCGCCCACAGGCCATTTGGGCGTTTCAAAACCTTTTTTGTAGCAGGTAAGCTGCCAGCTGCGTCCGGGTGAATCTTGAATTTCGCTGATTTTATAAGGGTCGCTCGGAACAAGATATTTAACACTTTCCGTAGCATTAAGCTTAAAGAAATACCAGTAAAGTCCGATTCTTTCGGGGATAAAGTCGCACTCCCAGATCTCGGTGTCCTTGTCGAATGTGCCGCACCAAATCAGTCTGTGGTATTCCCAGTTGTAGTCATAATCATATTTAACGCAAAGCTCAACGGTTCTGGAGTGAACGTTTCGCGGTAAAAGCAATCTAAAGTGTACCGGGGTACATTCCTCAACAGCTCCGAAGGGCGAACGGTAGTAAATTTTTTGAGAATCAAAAGGAATAGGCATAATATCCTCCTGTTGTTCATGACAATTTGTTTGCGTATGCCTTTATTTTAACACAAAAACAGACAGATTTCAAGCTATATTTCTATTATAGAAACAAATTATGCGCAGTTATTGCAAAATCAATATAAAATTTGACACGCCCACGTTTATTTCTATTGTGCTTTAAAAAATAATGTGGTATTATATAAATTGGATATCTATAAGGAGAGGTGCAGGTATGGAAAAGAAAAGGGTAAGCGTTCAAATTGAGGGACGCAGTTATGCTGTCATCACCTCTGACAGTGAAGAGTATGTGCGTTCGGTTTCGCAGGATGTGATCAACAGCATTCGCCGCGCTTCACAAACGGGCAGGAACCTCGACACAAGGGATTGCGCGGTGCTTGCCGCGATGGATTTTTGCGACGACCGCAACAAGGCGGTTAAGCGCAATCAGGATGTAATCGACAAGGCTGATTTGATCATCCGCCAGTCCGCCGAGCTCACAAAGCAGTGCAAGGAATACAAACAGAAGCTTGCAGGGGCAATAAACGAAAACACCGCCCTTACAAAGCGAATCAAAGTGCTTGAGGAACAGCTGCGCACGCTTGTGAAAGAAAATGAAAAGCTGAAAAAGAACGCCGACAGCAAAAAGACCGACAACGAAAAAAAGTTTGAAAAAGCCGTTAAGGATAAAAAAACCGAAAAAATGATGGGTTACGTACCCATGAAGCAGTATTCGCTGTTTGAGGAAAAGGACGGCGGGAATAAAAATGGGGAAACTTGAGATACTTGCTCCGGCAGGCGGCTATGAAAGCGTGATTGCCGCCGTAAGGTCGGGTGCCGATGCTGTTTATCTGGGCGAAAAGCTGTTTTCCGCAAGGGCTTCCGCGCAAAATTTTGACGATGACGAGTTAAAAAAGGCGGTGGCATACTGCCACATTCACGGCGTTAAGGTTTATGTAACGCTGAACACACTTGTGTTTGACGACGAGCTTGAAAAGCTTGCGCAGGCGATAACTTCCGCTGCCGCGGCTGACGCCGACGCCCTGATCGTTCAGAATATGGGCGTGGCAAGGCTTGCGAAAAAAATCGCTCCCGGGCTTGCGCTTCACGCGTCAACCCAAATGAGTGTTCACACGGCATCGGGAGTCAGGGCTTTGTACGAGCTCGGCTTCAAGCGAGTGGTGCTCGCGCGTGAAATGAGCCGTGACGAAATAAAAAAAGCGGCCGAAATTCCGGTTGAGCTGGAGGTTTTTGTGCACGGCGCTTTGTGCATGTGTGTGTCGGGTCAGTGCTATTTCAGCGCAATGCTGGGTTCGCGCAGCGGCAACCGCGGAGCCTGTGCCCAAACCTGCCGTTTGCCGTTTTATATCAAAAACAAAGGCGGTTACGCGCTTAGCTTAAAGGACAACAGTCTTGTTTCCTATATCGGTGACTTGCAGGCTATCGGCGTTACCTCGGCAAAGATCGAGGGAAGGATGAAGCGTCCCGAATATGTTTCGGCGGCGGTCCGGGCTTGTGTTGAACAGCGCGATTTGGGTTTTGTAACCGATAAAACCGCAGAGATGCTGAAGTCGGTTTTCTCGCGGACAGGCTTTACAGACGGCTATTATAAAGGAAAGACCGGCCGCGAAATGTTCGGCACACGCCGCAGAGACGACGTGGTTTCCGCCGATAATAAGCTGCTTTCGGCTATTCGCCAAAACTACAAGGATGAAATACAAAATATAAATGTTCACGGGCAGTTTTCGGCAAAGCCCGGTCAGCCGGCAAGCCTGGTTTTGACCGCCGGAAAAAACACCGTTTCCGTCAGCTCGCAGGCTGTGTGCGAGACCGCGGTCAAAATTCCGCTGTCCGAAGAAAAATGCCGTGCGCAGCTTTCCAAAACAGGCGGTACGGCGTATAAAATCGAAAAACTGATAATTGATATCGACGATAATTTAAGCCTGCCTCTGTCCGCGCTCAACTATATGCGGCGCGAGGCTTTGGGGCTGCTTGATAAAAAACGCGCGTCGGTCCATAACTATGTTATAAACGGCGCGGATTTGCCGAAGAAGTTCGAGCCGTTCAATAAACACGGGGACTTTGTCCGCGCAAGGGTTACGGGAACAAAAATTTCGCCCGAATTCAAAAACTGCGAGCTTGTTTTTGTACCGCTGTTTTCGGATACGCGCGAGCTTTCAAGACTGAAAGACGATGGCTACCCTGTTGCGGTTGAAATTCCGCGCGGGATGTTCGGCAGGGAGAACCAAATTGAAAATCAGCTTAAAAAGGTTTATGAGCTTGGAATAACTCACGCGCTGTGCAATAATATAGGGGCGCTGTATACCGCAAAGAAGCTCGGATTTACACTGCACGGCGGATTTGGGCTTAACCTTGTAAACACACCCGATTTGCTTTGGGCGGAGGAGTATGGGATCGCTGACGTTGAACTGAGCTTTGAGCTTACCTTTGAGCGAATCAACCGCCTTGGAGGAAACATAGACCGCGGAATAATAAGCTACGGTTACCTTCCGCTGATGCTGTGCCGCAGCTGCCCGGCAAAAAGCGAGGGTATAGATTGCAAATCCTGCAAAAATCGAAGTGTTATGACGGACAGAAAGGGCAAAAGGTTTTATTTAAGGTGCGACGGAGTGTGCACCGAGGTGCTCAATTGCGTTCCGCTTTATGTGGACAAAAAGGAGCTTTCAACACTTTCAACGTCTTTTAACACACTGCGTTTCAGTGTGGAAAACTATGTGGAAACAGTTAAAAACATCACAGATTTTAACCCGAAAGCGATGTTAAAAGACAAAATCACCCACGGATTGTATAAACGCGGAGTGGAATAAGATGTTAACATTCTTTTATTTCATTAAAGAAACAAGCTTCGGGATATATATTTCCGACGCGGAATAATCGCCGCGGGATACAATTGACCGTTAATAAACGTAAAATTTTTATTATTCAAAAAATCCAAAAAATGAAGGAAGAATCATTATGGTTTTAAAGATAAAGAAGCTTAGGGAAAACGCCCGTATCCCCAAAACCGCCACAAGCGGTTCGGCGGGAATGGATTTGTATGCCTGTCTTGACGAAGGCGTAACGCTCAGCCCGGGCGAATTGAAAATCATTCCCACCGGCATTGCGATCGAGCTGCCCGACAACGGCTGCGCCGCGTTTTTGTACGCGCGAAGCGGACTGGGCGTAAAGCACGGGATATGTCTTTCAAACGGCGTGGGAGTAATCGACAGCGACTACCGCGGCGAGGTTTGCGTGGGACTTTGCAATGTTTCCGACAAGCCCTATGTTATCGAACCGTTTGAGCGCGTTGCCCAAATGGTGATCGCGCCCGTGTTTGTTCCCGGTGTTCGGGAGGTTTCCGAGCTTGGCGACACCGAGCGCGGCGAAGGCGGCTTCGGCTCCACAGGCAGAAGCTGACCGCCGTATTTCGACACATAATAGGGCGCGGGTGTAGTATGATAATACCATACGCGAAGAAATAAATAAGAAAGGGAGCGATAAAATGTTTTCTTTTTCAAAGGATATTGGAATCGACCTCGGCACGGCAAACACTCTTGTGTGCCTAAAGGGCAGGGGTATCATCCTGCGCGAGCCTTCGGTCGTGGCGGTTGACATCCGCACCGACACTGTGCTTGCGGTCGGTTCACAGGCAAAGGATATGATCGGCAGAACCCCCGGCTCAATTGTCGCGGTTCGTCCGCTGAAGGACGGTGTGATCGCCGACTTTAAAATTACAGCAAAAATGCTGCAGCATTTTATAAAAAAATCAGTAAAGCCGGGAATTTTCAGCAAGCCGCGGGTAATAATCTGTATGCCCACGGGCGTGACCGAGGTTGAGCGCAAGGCTGTTGAGGACGCTGCGTACCAGGCAGGCGCCAAGCCTCCCGTTATCCTCATTGAGGAGCCTATGGCAGCGGCGATCGGCGCAGGCATGCCGGTTGACGAGCCTACCGGAAGTATGGTTGTGGATATAGGCGGAGGAACCAGCGAGGTCGCGGTTATTTCGCTTGGCGATATCGTTACCGCGTGTTCGGTCAGAGTTGCCGGAGACAAGTTTGACGAATCTATTTCAACCTATATTAAACGCAACTATAACCTGCTTATCGGCGAACGCACCGCCGAGGATATAAAGATAAAAATCGGTTCGGCTTATCCTTATGACAACGAGGAAAGCATGACGGTCAAGGGCAGGAATCTTGTTGACGGACTTCCTAACGACATCACAATTTCCGCAGCGGAGGTACGCGAGGCGCTGTCAGATCCGCTCAACACGATAATCGAAGCAATAAAAACCACACTTGAAAAAACTCCTCCCGAGCTTTCCGCCGATATTATCGACCGCGGAATTATGCTTACAGGCGGCGGCGCGCTGCTCAGGGGAATCGATATGCTGGTTATGCAGCAAACGGGAATGCCTGTTCACGTTGCCAAACGTCCGCTCGACTGTGTTGTTGACGGCGCAGGAAAAAGACTGAGCAAAGCGACAGGTATACAGTACAAGCATAACCGCCGCTGAAAGACAGGGCTATGAGAAGAATACATGACCAAAATCTGAAAGCATTAATCATCACGCTCATCCTAATTTCGGTGATGAGCGTTTTGTCACCCGAGGAAAACTCGCTTGTGTCGGGCGGAATAAACGCTGCGACAAAGGGGCTTTTTCAGGTTTCGGCAAAGGCTGCGGCAAGCATTGACTCCGCCGGCGCAGATGAGGTTCGCGAACAGCTTGAAAAGCTGAAAAGCGAAAACGCCGAGCTGAGAAATCAGCTTTCGGATTACATAGAAATAAAACAGGAAAATTCGCGGCTGAAAAAGCTGCTCGAGATAAAAAAGGATAATCCGTCTTATAAGCTTACTCCTGCCAATGTGATCAAGCGCGACACTAATGACGATTTTTACTCCTTTACCCTTGATGAAGGAACGTCGCAGGGCATAAGCGTAAACAACCCCGTAATTACAGAAAACGGCCTTGTGGGCTGGGTTTGTCAGGCGGACGCTGCAACCTGCAAGGTTAAAACTATCCTTTCGCCCGACACCAAGGCAGGCGCCAAGGACAAGCAGAGCGGCGACAACGGCATAATAAACGGCAATGCCACTCTTTGTGACAAAAATCTTACCGCCATGACAACGCTCGCGGAAAATCACAAGGTTAAAAAGGGCGATATGATCACTACCTCGGGCACCGGAGGCGTTTATCCGGGAGGCTTGCTGATAGGAGAGGTTCAAAGCGTTGAGTTTAATTCCTATGACGCCTCGCGTTATGCCGTGATCAAGCCTTATGAGGACATTCGTTACATCGGCACGGCGGCGGTAATCACCGATTTCGGAACGAAAGGCGAGGTAAAGGGCAATGAGAAGCAATAACCGCGCGTTTTTCAAATATTTAGCCTACGCGCTCGAGGTGATCTTGCTTGCGGTTTTGCAGTCAACGCCAAAGCTGATGCCCGAAATTTTCGGAGCAAAGCCATTTTTTCTGCTGGCTCTGGCTTTGAGTATAACGGCGTTTGAGGAGTTTATTCCCTCGATAGTTTTCGCGGCTGTATGCGGCACGGTGTCCGATATCAACAGCGGCGGCAACATCGGATATTTCGCTATCTCGTTTACGCTTGTTTGCGCGGCGGTCCATTACATTTCGGGAACTTACCTGAACGACACGCTTTTTACCTTTATAATAACGTCCGCGGCGGCGGTTTTGTTGCTGCTCGGCTTCTATTTTGTGATTTTCCGCGCGTTCGGCGGAGGTGACGGCATTTGGTCGCTGTTTATCGGACATTATATTATGCGTATGATACTGACGCTGCTTTGTGCGGTGATTCTGTATGTGATCAACGGATTTATCCACCGCAGCTTTACAAAGAAAAGCTTTTAGCTTATTAACGCCGGTTACCGTCGGTATATAAGCAACACACATTAAAAACGCTAAGCGAAAAGAAGGTGCGGTATGAAAAAAACACGGCTTAAAACGCCGTTTACAGTATGTATAATAGTTTCGCTGGTTTGTATGGCGATTTTTACCGCGCGTCTTGTTGACTGGCAGCTTGTCCACGGGGGACAATATAAGCTTATTTCGGCAAAATCGACCAACTACAGCGTTGAAACCGACGCTGTCCGCGGAGAAATTCTCGACAAAAACGGAGAAGGCTTGGTTGTGAACACTACGCGTTACAAAATTGTGATCGACAAGCTTTACGCCGACGAAAGCAAGCTCAGCAATACAACGCTGAGACTGATTTCGCTGCTTGAAAAAACAGGCGACAAGTGGAATGACAGTCTGCCTGTTGACTATAAAAACGGATATGTTTTCCGTGAAAAATCCGATGACGAAGCCGCAAAGCTCAAAGAGCTCGCCGGGGTGAAGGACGACGCAACTGCCGCGATGTGTATTTCGGCGCTGAAGGAACGCTATTCGATCCCGGACGGCTACACCGAGGAGCAGCTTCGCAAGATTCTTTCGGTGCGTTACGGAATGGAGAGGGAAGGTTATTCAAACGCCAAGCCATATACCTTTGCCGACAACATAAGCCGAAACGCAATGAACGCCGTAAGCGAAAACACCCAGGGGATAAGCGGAGTTGAGGTTCAAACCTACCTTGTGCGCCGCGCCGAAAACGCCTCGCTCGCGCCGCATATTCTCGGTGCGCTCGGTTCGGTTTCCGAGGAGGAATACAAAGAACTCAGCAAGGGCGAAAAGGAGTATACGCTTACGGACAGCGTTGGTAAATTCGGTATTGAACAGGCGTTTGAGCAGGAGCTTAAGGGAGTAGGCGGAACAAAAATAATCAGAAAAAACGCCGACGGTTCGATTATTGACACTGTTGAAACAATTGATTCGCAGCCCGGCAACTCCGTTTTTCTTACAATAGACACCAAATTGCAGCAAAAGGCGGTTCAATCGCTTGAAAAAAATATAAAGGAAGCAAAGGCGTACGGCGAGGCTGAGGCGGAAAACAAAGGTCAAAGCCTTCAGGGAGAGGACTGCGAATCCGGCGCTGTGGTAATGCTCAGCGTCAAGGATTTTTCGGTGCTCGCGGCGGCAAGCTACCCTACCTATGACCTCAATAAATACAGTGAATACGGCGATTATTACGTTAAGCTTACACAAAATAAAAATTCGCCGATGTTCAACCGCGCCTTCATGGGAACCTTCGCGTGGGGGTCGGTGTTCAAGCCGTGCGTAGCGCTTGCGGCGCTTGAGGAAAAAACAATAACTCCCGGTACCGAAATCTTCTGTACCGAAAAATACGACTACTATCCCTCAAACGTGGTAAAATGTATGCACCGCCACGAGGAGGAGGATCTAAAGGGAGCAATTACCGAATCCTGCAACTACTACTTTGCAGAAACAGGCAGACGGCTCGGAATTGAAAATATGTATTTATACGCCGAGAAGCTCGGCTTCGGCGAATACACGGGCGTTGAAATAGACGAAGCGCGCGGAACCCTTGCGGGGCGGGACAGCAAAACCTGGGAGGCCGGCAACACGGTTTCGGCGGCGATCGGACAGTCCGACAACGCCTTTACTCCGGTTCAGCTTGCGACCTACACGGCGACAATCGCCAACAACGGAACCCGGCTTAAAACCCACATTGTAAGTAAAATCACCGATTACACACGCAAAAAAACAGTAAAAAGCTTTGACAAGGCGGAAAAGGTTGACAATGCCGGCGTGTCGGAAAAAAATCTTAAAACCGTTCAGGAGGCAATGTTAAACGTTACCCAAGACGAAAAGGGAACTGCGTATTCGGTTTTCGGAGATTACAAGGTTAAGGTAGCGGCAAAAACAGGAACGGCGGAAAACTCCGGCTCGGATCACACTACCTTTATTTGTTACGCGCCTTATGACAAACCCGAGGTAGCCGTGGCGGTTGTTCTTGAGCACGGCGTAAAGGGTACGTATTCAATGCGGGTTGCCAAGGATTTACTGGACGAATATTTTAAAAAATAGTAGATTTATAAAATACAACCACAACATTTTGTGCAATTGGCTTAAATTACATAAGTCTTTTAGCAAGAATAACTAAAATATTTACAAAAAGTTTGTGTGAAAAAATAGTCTCCGCTTGTTGCTCTTTACAATGTTTTGTGATAAAATAATTTAGAGGTAGTATTATGATGAACAATGTAATTGTTGTTGCGTCCGGAAAAGGCGGCACAGGCAAGTCCACGGTTTGCATTTGCCTTTCGGTTGCGCTTGTAAAACAAGGAAAAAAAGTGCTGCTGATTGACAGCGACAGCGGTATGCGCGGTTTGGATATCATGCTCGATATCGAGCAGGACATTCTTTTTGACGCGTCCGATGCCGTGTGCGGCAACTGCTCTTTCGGCGAGGCGATATACAAAAGCCGTCACAACGATAACCTCTACCTTATGGCTGCTCCGTTTGACGCCGAGAACGAACTCAGTCCTTCGGTGTTCAGGCAGCTTGTGGATTCGGTTAAAAATACTTTTGACTATGTGATTATCGATTCCCCTGCCGGAATCGGTTCGGGTTTTATAACTGCGGCGGCTCCTGCCGACCGCGCGTTGATCGTTGCCAACGCCGAACCAACCTCGGTAAGAGGCGGCGTTAAGGTGCGCAAAAAACTTGAGGCGGCTTCAATCAAAGACATTCGCCTTGTGATCAACCGCTTTGACAAAAAGATGTTCAAAAAACTCGGCTTTTACCGGGACTTGGACGCGGTAATTGACGCGTCGCAAACCCAGCTTATCGCCGTGGTGCCGTTCAGCATTGATATTTCGGTAATAATGCAGCGCGGAGCGGCAGGAATAGAATTTAATTCTTCGCTTGCCGCCTTTGACAGACTTGCGAAGAGGATAGACGGACAGCGTGTTTCGCTGATTTTGAATTAAGGAATAAAAATATTAAGTTTGGAGGATGACGGATATGAATATAGCCCTTATAGCTCATGACGAAAAAAAGGAACTTATGGTGCAGTTCTGCATTGCATACTGCGGTGTTTTAAGCCGTAATAATCTGTGCGCAACAGGCACAACAGGAAAAATGGTATCGGAAGCAACAGGACTTACTGTGCAAAAGTTCCTGTCCGGTTCTCAGGGCGGCAGCCAGCAGATCGCAGCGCGCATTGCCTGCAACGAAATCGATATGCTCTTGTTTTTCAGAGATCCGCTTAATCCAAAGCCAAACGAGGCAAACGACATGGATATGCTGCGCCTTTGCGATATGCACAATATCCCCGTTGCCACAAATATCGCCACAGCCGAGGTTCTAATCCACGGTCTTGAACGCGGCGATCTTGACTGGAGAAATATTTTAAAGTAATTTAATTATGCTTTTTGTCGGACGGCTTTTGCCGTCCGATTTTTACTGCGTTCTGCTAATTTTTTACAGCAAAAGGAGAAGCAAATGATAATACGTCACGCGACAACAGACGACTTGGACAGCGTTACTCTGATAGAAACCTCATCCTTCAACGAGAAGGAGGCGGCAAAAAAAGAAGAAATCGAGGAACGCATTAGGCTTGACGGCAGTTATTTTTGGCTGCTCGATGACAACGGGGAAATTATTGCGTTTGTTCAGGGCTTTCCGACCGAAGCGGAAAATCTGACAGACGATATGTTTCATACCGCGCAAAAGTTCAATACAAACGGCGGCTGGCTTATGCTTTTGTCGGTTGCCGCTCATCCGCTGCACCGCGGCAAGGGCTTTGCGTCAATGGTTATGCGCCGGGTGATTTCCGACAGCAGGGAGCAATGCCGAAAAGGTATCGTGCTGACCTGCAAGGAGCAGCTGATCCCGTTTTATCAAAAATTCGGCTTTCAAAACGAAGGAAAATCCGGTTCCGAACACGGCGGTGCAATTTGGTACCAAATGCGGTTGACGTTTTAGTGTTAATTTATTGTCTTTTATAATTGTACTATTGTATTTCATAAATGGATGTGATATAATTTAACTATATCAGTTAAAACAATGTTAAGGCAGTGATCACATGAAGAAAAAACGCATTGTTATTTTAATTGTTTCGGTTGTGCTGCTGCTTGCGGCAATTTTTTTGTGTTCGTATTTTTACTTTCCCCGGTTTCAAAAAAGTATACTCCGAAACCTTTTGCGGACAACACCGCAAGGAACGGATTTTACTGTGAGGTGTTGGGAACAGAAGGGAAGGTTTACTACCGCGCGTACAACAAATTTCCCTTTGCCGGAATTTATGAGTATTCACGGGAAGGGTTGAAACGCGTGTATACCGCGCCGTTATCCATACATCCCGACGTTCCCTTGCTTGGGTATACCTACCGCGGCGACTTGCTCGGAGAACTGACTTCGGAAAACGGTGAATTCTTTATTCCGGAGCTGCTCACAGACAAGCGTGTGTATAAACTTGACTGTCCGAAAGGAGAAGCGCCCGAACTACACTGTAAAAAAAGAGGACTCGCAGTTTGAGAAGACTTACAGCGAAGATTATGTGTACACCTCCGATGACATTACTCGGTATGAGGGCTTGTACCTTTTGACAGAAGGCGGTTACAAAAAGGCATTGTCCAAGGATATGTTCGACAATAAAAAATGCTTTCAAATAGATTTTTACAAAAATTACTACTATTACTCCGATGTTTCTTTGCTTGAAGAAGTATATGACGATGTAAAAGATGATCCGCACCGCTTCAAAGGAAAGTCACTTTATAAATTCAATCTGCACAACGGTAAGACAGAGGAGAAAATAAGCCTGGATTTTTTGAGTGAGTTTGTTAAGAAAAACAGGCTTGTATCCGTTGAACAGATAATGCCTATAGATGATTATATATATTTCAAGTTGATACGTCACGACGACAAAAGCAAATGGTATGACATGGAAAAAGAGGACGACGCTATGCTCCGTGATCTGGATTACACGGACATTCCTCTGATTTACCGTTACTCCGTTAAAACCGGTAAACTCGACTTGGTTTATGAATCAAGCGAGGTTCACTTGGTTGGAGCTGATTTGGGAAATATAAACGCTTACGGCGATAAGTTTTATTTCACCGTAGACTCAGATCACGCCGGTAAAACCGGATTATACGCTGTTCAGGGCGAAGGACAGCCGGAGATGATTTGCCGGGATATAGATTATTCAGATGAAATTTATATTCTCGACGAAAGCGGAGTTTACCTTTGCGGAAACGGTTTTAGCCTAAAGTACGTCAGCGCCGACGGAAAAACAGTTGAAAAACTGATGGACTTTGCGTTGGAATCCGCTTTATACTGCAGGAATATAATCCGCGATAAAAAACTTAGCCGCATACATTGAAATGCGGCTTTTTTTGTTGTATAATAATATAGTATGCAAATTATTATAAGACGGAGTGATTATATTGGCGCTTATAGCAAGAAAAATAAAAGGCACCGAGGATGTGCTGCCAAAGCAGAGTTACCGCTGGCAGTTTGTTGAAAATATTATGCGTGAGGAAAGCCGTAACTACGGCTTCCGCGAAATCCGCACGCCGGTTTTTGAACACACCGAGCTGTTTGCGCGCGGCGTTGGTCAGACCACCGATGTGGTGCAAAAAGAGATGTACACTTTTGATACCAAGGGAGGCGAAAGCGTTACACTTCGTCCCGAGGGTACCGCAGGCGCGGCAAGAGCCGTGCTTGAGCACGCGCTTGAAAACGAGGGGCTTCCGATAAAGGCGAGCTATTTCGTGTCCTGCTACCGCTATGAAAAGCCGCAAGCAGGAAGATTAAGAGAGTTCCACCAGTTCGGAATAGAAGAATACGGCACGCAGGCTCCGGCGGCTGACGCTGAAATAATTTGTCTTGCGCAGTCGGTGCTCGACCGTCTCGGACTCTCTCAGGTTCACCTTGAAATAAACTCAATCGGCTGTCCCGAATGCCGCGCGAAGTACAACGAAGCACTGTGTGAGTATTATTCACAGTACAGGGATAGGCTTTGCCCCACCTGTCTGACACGGCTGGAGAAAAACCCCTTGCGCCTGCTGGACTGCAAAAGCCCCGAGGATCACAAGCTTGCCGAGGGCGCGCCCAAAATTACTGATTATCTGTGCACAGAATGCGAAACTCACTTTGCCGAGGTCAAAAAATATCTTGACGCCGCCGGCGTTGAATACACAGTAAATCCCTATATCGTTCGCGGACTTGACTACTATACCAAGACCGTGTTTGAGTTTGTGACCGACTGCATCGGCGCCCAGGGCACCGTGTGCGGCGGCGGACGCTATGACGGGTTGATCGAGGAGCTCGGCGGAAAGCACATGCCTTCGCTCGGCTTTGCAATGGGCATGGAACGCCTGCTCATGGTTATGGACGCACAGAAAATCGAGATCCCCGACAACGACAAAACCGCGTTGTATATCGCCACAATGGGTGACGCGGCAAAGGCAAAGGCGTTTGAGCTGCTGCGCCGTGTGAGGGAGTTCGGACTTATTGCCGAAACCGACGTTGTCGGACGCGGACTTCGCGCCCAGATGAAGTACGCCGACAAAATCGGAGCAAAATACTCGATGGTGATCGGCGACAATGAAATTGAGCAAAATACCGCAAAGGTAAAAAATATGGATTCGGGCGAGCAGACAGAGCTTGCTCTTGACGAAAGCTTTGCCGAAAAATTTTCGGTGTTGGAGCTGACCGACAACAGTTCGTTTGAAATTTGATAAATGAGGTAGAATATAATGGCAGAATTTATGACAGGCTTAAAGCGTACAAATTATTGCGGAGACCTGAGAATCTCCGACGCAGGAAAGGAAGTTACCGTCTGCGGTTGGGTTCAGCGCTGCCGCGACCTCGGTCAGCTTATCTTTATCGACCTGCGCGACCGCACGGGAATTGTACAGCTTGCCTTTAACGATACAACCGACAAAGAGATTTTTGACAAGGCCTTTTCCTGCCGCAGCGAATTTGTTCTTGCGGCAAAGGGTACGGTTTGTGAGAGAAGCGCTAAAAACAAAGATATTCCGACAGGTGATGTTGAAATTCTTGTAACCGACCTAAGGGTGCTTTCAAAAGCACAGACTCCCCCGTTTGAAATTGTTGACGACACCGGCACAAACGAGGAGCTTCGCCTTAAATACCGCTATCTTGACCTGCGCAGACGTTCGCTGCTCAACAACATTATGATGCGCAGCAAAATATCAAAGGTCGCCCGCGATTACTTTGCGGACAACGGCTTTGTCGAGATCGAAACCCCCATGATGATAAAATCAACTCCCGAAGGTGCGCGTGATTATCTTGTTCCGTCGCGTATACACAAAGGGAAATTTTACGCGCTTCCCCAGTCGCCGCAGATTTATAAGCAGCTTTTGATGCTTTCGGGCTTTGACCGTTACATTCAGCTTGCGCGCTGCTTCCGCGACGAGGATCTGCGCGCCGACCGCCAGCCCGAGTTCACTCAGATCGATATGGAGCTTTCGTTTGTTGACGTTGAGGACATTCTCGAGATCAACGAGGGCTTGTTTAAAACCCTGTTCAAAGAGGTTTTGGGCAAGGAGCTTGAAACTCCCTTCAAGCGTATGACCTATACCGAGGCGGTGGAAAACTACGGCTCCGACAAACCCGACATCCGCTTCGGCATGAAGATTCAGGACATTTCGGATTTAGTTAAGGACTGCGGCTTCGGCGTGTTCACCGGCGCAATTGAAAACGGCGGTTCGGTGCGTGCGATCGTGGCAAAGAACGCGGCGTCGGTTTACACCCGCAAGGAAATCGACAAGCTTACCGAATATGTAAGGGGAATCGGTGCAAAGGGACTTGCGTATGTAAGATGGGTCGATGAGCCGAACGCTTCCTTTAAGAAGTTTATGACAGAGGATGAGCTCAAGGCGATTTATGACCGTCTCGGTGCCGAAAAAGGCGACGTTATTTTGATCGTCGCCGATAAAAACAGCACGGTGCTCTCAACCTTGGGCGCGCTGCGTCTTAAAATCGCCAAGCGCCTTGATATTATCCCCGACGAATTTTCATTTTTGTGGATCGTTGACTTCCCGTTCTTTGAAAAGGATGAGGAAAGCGGCGAATGGGTTGCGATGCACCACCCGTTCACCATGCCCAAGGAGGACTGCATTCAGTACCTTGACACCGACCCGTCAAAGGTTTACGCCAAAGCGTTTGACCTCACATTAAACGGCGTTGAGCTTTCAAGCGGCTCAATGCGTATTACCGATTACGAGCTGCAGCAGAAGATGTTCCGCGCGTTAAAGCTCAGCGACGAGGAGATCGAAGCGAAGTTCGGATTCCTTGTTGAAGCCTACAAATACGGCGCTCCGCCTCACGGCGGAATGGGAATCGGTCTTGACCGTATAACAATGCTTATGTGCGGAGCCGACAATCTGCGCGACGTGACCGCGTTCCCGAAGGTTCAGAACGCCAGCGAGCTTATGTCGTCCTGTCCTGCCGAGGTTGACGGCGAAAGCCTTGACATCCTCGGAATTGAGGTTAAAAAGACGGAAGAATAATAACACGAACGCATACATATTTTTACAGGAGTGATTTTGTGGATTTCACAAGCTTTATTCCGCTGATTACCGTTTTGGTAATAATAGGCGCGGTCGTTGTCGGAGTTTTGGCTGTACGTTCAAGGGTTCGGCGTTTTTCGCGCGAAATGTTCGGAAACGATTCGCTGATAAAAGGCTATATGGATCAAAAAAAGACAGTAAGCGAATCGTCTGTTTCGGTGCGCTCTATGACTTCAATTTACCTTCCGCAGATAAAAAAGGACTTTCCGGAGTTTGACTACGAGCTTTATAAAAACAAGGCTCAGTCCGTGCTGCGCAGTTACTTTACCGCCGTCAGCTCAAAAAATGTTTTGGCGCTTACCGAGGAGTGCAGCAACACCCTGAAAAACACGGTAACGGGTATAATCGAGGACCTTGACCGCCGGAATTTGACGCAGGTTTTTGCCGAAACGGTCATTCACGACGTTCAAATAGCGCGCTACATAAAAAACGGAGCTACAGTTACCGTGCTTTTTAACGCGTCCGTAGGCTGCTATAACTACCTTGAGGACGCGGCGGGAACGGTTGTGCTCGGAAGCAAGGAGTTTAAGCACCAGTCGATCTACGACATAGCTCTCGTGTATGTTCAGGACGCGCGCAAAATGGGTGTGGCCGGCGACAGCGGAATCGGACTTAACTGCCCGAACTGCGGCGCGCCGATACGCAACCTCGGTCAAAAGTTTTGCGAACACTGCGGCTCGGGAGTGGTTGAAGCTAACATCAGGGTGTGGAGCTTTGATGAAATTAAAGAGCAAACGGTAGGCAAAAAAGCGTATTAATAGACATTCCATAAAAAGACACGGCCAATTGTGTTAAAACTATTGATTTTTTTGTCGAAATAATATAAAATAGAAGTAATTATCAGGCGGAATACCACTGTTGGGTGATATTCCGCCGCTTAATACTATTTTTTCAAAGGAGTATGATCACTATGGGAATCATTAAAGCTGCTATTAACGCCGTAGGCGGAGCGCTTGCGGATTCGTGGCTTGAAGCCATACAGGCGCCCGACATGGGCGACAACATTGTTTGTTGCCCCGGCAGAGTCATTACAAGCGGAAGAAGCTCAAACACAAAGGGCAACGAAAACATCGTTTCAAACGGTTCAAAAATTCATGTTTACGATAACCAGTTTATGATACTGGTTGACAACGGCAAGGTTGTTGACTACACAGCCGAGCCCGGTCCCTACACCGTTTCAATGAGCTCGTCGCCCTCGCTCTTTAACGGTCAGTTCGGCGATTCTCTTAAGGAGGCCTTCGAGCGCGTTAAGTTCGCCGGTATCCCCTCAAATCAGCAAAGGGTTTTCTTTATCAATCTTCAGGAGATCAAAAACCTTAAGTTCGGCACCCCCAACCCCATCCAGTATTTTGATAACTTCTATAACGCCGAGCTGTTTATCCGTGCTCACGGCACATATTCGATCAAAATCACCGACCCCTTCAAGTTCTATCAGGAGGTTATTCCGCGTTCCGCGATTACCCAGAACCAGTCGGTTGACTTCACAACACTCAATCAACAGTACAACGACGAGTTCCTCAGCGCTCTCGGTGCGGCTATCAACCAGTATTCAGCTGACGGCAACCGCGTAAGCTACATCACCTCGAAGGGACCGATAATCGCAAAGTATATGGCCGACGCTCTCGACCAGGAATGGAACGATACCCGCGGATTCCAGATCCAGGCTGTAGGTCTTAATCCCCCGTCATACGACAAGCAGAGCCAGGAGCTCATCAATATGCGCAACAAGGGCGCAATGCTCAGCGACGCTGCCGTTCAGCAGGGTTATGTTGCCGGCAATATCTCGGAAGGTCTCAGAGACGCCGGTTCAAATGCCAACGGAGCCATGGCAGGCTTTATGGGCATGGGCATCGGAATGAACGCAGGCGGCAACATCTTGGGTGGTTATATGCAGAATCCGCAGTATAACAACCAACAGCCGCAGCAGTACCAGCAACAGCAAATGCAGCAACAGCAGCCTCCTCAGCAACAGCCTCAGGCTGCCCCGCAAGGCGGATGGACCTGTGAATGCGGCGCGGTGAACCAGGGCAAGTTCTGTTCCGAATGCGGCAAACCAAAGCCCGCTGCACCCAAAAAACGCTTCTGCACAAACTGCGGAGCCGAGCTTGGCGATTCGACCAAGTTCTGTCCCGAGTGCGGAACAAAGGCTTAATTAAATTATAAAAAACCAACAGTTGTGCCCGTCTGAAAAACGTCGGGCACTTTCTGACAAGAGAGGTTAAGCTATGGCTACACTTAACTATGACTGCCCGGCGTGCGGCGGTCCGTTAAAATTTAACCCCGACAAACAAAAATTTACCTGCGAATACTGTCTGTCGGAATTTGATTCAAAAACCGTACAGGAAATGTACGCACAGCAGGAAAAAAAGGTTGACGCCGAGGAAATTGAGGAGCAGGAGAACCGGGCGCGCAAATCAGAGGACGGCGAGGCTGTAATATACACCTGCCCGACCTGCGGCGCCGAGGTAATGACATCGGCAACAACCGCGGCGACCCACTGCTTCTATTGTAACAATCCCGTTGTTTTGGGCGGCAGACTTTCGGGTGAATACACTCCCGACAAGGTGCTTCCGTTTGTGCTCACCAAGGACAAGGCGATCGAAAAATTCCTTGCCATGTGCAAAAAGCGCCATTTCCTTCCAAAGGGCTTTGCTTCGAAGGAACGCTTCCAAAAAATCAGCGGCGTATATTTCCCCTACTGGTATGTTGACCAGCAAAAGGAGGCTCAGCTGACCGCTACCTGCAAAAAGGTTCGCAGATGGCGCAGCGGCAACACCGAATATACCGAAACAAGCGTTTACAAGGCGGAACGCGCCGGCAGCGTTATTATTAAAAATGTTGCCGAAAGCGCTCTCGGCAATGACGACGACGGAATGTTAAAGGACGTTCAAAAGGAAAAGATGGACGCCAAGAACATCAAAACCGAGGCGGACAGACAAAAATACAACGCGCTTAAAAAGCAGCAGGCAAAACAGCTCGGCGATATGCTCAACGGGGTTCATCCTTATGATGTTTCAAAAATGCAGCCCTTTGCCATGAGCTATCTTTCGGGCTTTACCGCCGAAAAACGCGATCTCGACAAAGCGGATGTTAAGCAGAATATTGACGCCCGTATGCACCAGTATGCGGAGCAGCTGCTCAAGGATACAATATCGGGTTACGACAGCGTAAACGTCGATTATTTCAACGAAAATACCGAGCTTGAAGCGTGGAGCTACGGTTTGCTTCCGGTTTGGGTGACAACCTATAATTTTAAGGATGAAATTTTGCCGTTCGCGATCAACGGACAAACCGGCAAAACCTATGGTAAGCTTCCGCTTAATCCCGCAAAGCTTGCGGCGTTTTCGGCGCTTATCGCGGCAATCGCATTTGCGTTGTCAATGTTGGGAGGTATGTTGTTCTTATGATAGCAAAAACAGCAAAAAGACTTTCGGCGCTCGCATTCGCGCTTGTGCTTATTTTCGGTTCGGTTACCGTTTGCTTTGCGCAGTCGTTTACTAATTCCCAATATTCCATTGAGGACAGCAAAAACCTGCTGACTGAAAATGAATTTGAACAGGCGAAGCAAAAGCTTGAGGACGCAAACAAAAAAACAGGCTGGCAGTTTATTGTGTTGCTCGATCCCGAAAAGGTCGTTTTTAACGATTCCTTAAAGGATTATTACGAAGAGAATTACTATAAGAAAAAAGACTTCGAGAATGACTCGGTCGTGCTTGCGATCAACGTGGCGCTCAATAAGGGCACGTTCTTTGCCAACGGCGACGCGGCCGCTTATATTGACGACGGAAGAGTTAACGAAGCCGGCGTTAAGCTCCGCACTGACCTTGATAAACAGGACTATATCGGCGCAATCAACGACTTTGCCGACAAAATGGTGAGCTTTCACGATTCACCTACCGCCGAAGCCGAAAAGCGTGACGGAAAGCTCGGATATGTTCTTAAGCATTACTGGTGGGCATTTGCCCTGATCGCATTGATCGCGGGCGGAGCTACCTTTGGAATTACTGCCGGAAAGTATAAATACAACGGTAAGTTCAATACCTATAACCTGAGCGAGAACAGCCAGACCAACCTGTCTGAAAAGCAGGATATTTTCGTTACAAAGCATACAACCTCGCGTGTGATCCAGTCAAGCTCATCTTCGGGCTCGCGCAGCTCGGGCGGCTCGGGCGGCTCACGCGGCGGAGATTTTTAAAACCCAATATGATCATATCCTGAAGGGAAAATTATATTGACCCCAAAGATTTATGAAAAAATCAGACCGCAGCGGTCTGACCTTTAGTCATGTATCGGCGGTGTCATTATGACGCCGCCTTTTTGTATGGAGAGATAAAAATGGACAAAAGAGTTGCTTCGGTAAGCATTATCGTCGAGGATCCCGAACGCGCTGCGGAAATCAACAGGATCCTGCACACTGCGGCGGATTATATCGTCGGACGAATGGGAATACCTTACCGTGAGAAGAATATAAGTATAATCAGCGTAGTTATGGATGCTCCCCAGGACATAATCAACAATGTATCGGGAAAGCTCGGGCGGCTGCAGGGGGTAACCGCAAAAACCGCCTACGCCAAAAAGTAAAGCTATGGATAATTTTAACACAATCAAAAAACTGAAAAACGGCACGGTTCCCGAAAAACAGGAGCTTGCGCTTTTGTTGAGGACGATTACCTCTGAGCAAACAGAGGATCTAAGACATGCGGCACAGGAAAAAGCGCAAAGTGTTTTCGGCAACAAGGTTTATATCCGCGGTCTGATTGAAATATCAAGCTATTGTAAAAAAGACTGCCTTTACTGCGGACTGCGCCGTTCAAATAAAAACGCCGTGCGCTACCGGCTTGACAAAGCGCAAATACTTTCCTGCTGCGAAACCGGGTACAGGCTTGGTTTTCGCACCTTTGTACTTCAGGGCGGCGAGGATCCGTATTACACCGACGATATTATGTGCGGAATAGTCAGCGAGATCCGCAGGCACTATCCGGACTGCGCCATCACGCTGTCGCTGGGTGAACGGGGTTATGAAAGCTTTAAGCGGCTTTATGAAGCAGGCGCAGACCGTTACCTTTTAAGGCACGAAACCGCAAACGCGGAGCATTATTCAAGGCTTCATCCAAAGTCGATGACGCTGCGAACGCGGATAGAATCGCTTTACACCCTTAAGGAGATCGGTTTTCAGACAGGCGCAGGATTTATGGTTGGCTCGCCTTGGCAAACTTACGAAAATCTTGCAGAGGATCTGCTGTTCATCAGTGAGCTAAAACCTCAAATGTGCGGAATAGGCCCGTTCATCCCTCACAAGGACACACCTTTTGGGAACAAGCCCGCGGGCACGCTTGAAACAACCCTTGTTTTGCTTTCGGTAATCAGGCTTTTGCACCCGCCTGTACTTTTGCCGTCCACAACGGCTTTGGGAACGATCCATCCCAAGGGCAGGGAGCTCGGGATTTTGCACGGAGCAAACGTGGTAATGCCCAACCTTTCGCCTGCCGAGCACAGAAAGGACTATTCGCTTTACGACAACAAAATTTGCACAGGCGAAGAAGCGGCTGAATGTATACGCTGCCTTTCATTAAGAATGAAAAACATAGGCTATGAAATCGTCACCGACCGCGGTGACTTCAAACAAACGTGAAATAATTGGTATAGGAGTAAGAAAAATGATTAAATACGATCCAAAATCATTAAAAGCAGAGGAATTCATTAATGACGCCGAAATTCGGGAGACTCTGAAATACGCAGACGAAAATAAAGATAACTTTGAGCTTATCGACAGCATAATTGAAAAAGCAAAGCTGCGCAAGGGACTTACACACCGCGAGGCAAGCGTTCTTCTTGCCTGTGATAACGAGGAAAAAATCAAGGAGATTTATGAGCTGGCAATGCAGATAAAAAAGGATTTCTACGGCGACAGAATTGTAATGTTCGCGCCTCTTTATCTTTCAAACTACTGCGTAAACGGCTGTGTTTACTGTCCTTATCACGCAAAAAACAAGCATATTTGCCGCAAAAAGCTGACTCAGGACGAGGTAAGGGCAGAGGTTGTGGCTCTTCAGGACATGGGACACAAGCGTCTTGCCATTGAAGCCGGTGAGGATCCGGTAAATAATCCAATTGAGTACATCCTTGAATGTATCGACACCATATATTCGATCAAGCACAAAAACGGCGCGATCCGCCGTGTTAACGTAAACATTGCCGCAACCACCGTCGAAAACTACAAAAAGCTTCACGACGCCGGCATCGGAACTTATATTCTGTTTCAGGAGACCTACAATAAAAAGAGCTATGAGGAGCTGCATCCTACAGGTCCCAAGCACAACTACGCCTATCACACCGAAGCAATGGACAGAGCTATGGACGGCGGAATCGACGATGTTGGACTCGGTGTGCTGTTCGGACTTGAGCTTTACCGTTACGAGCTTGCCGGAATCCTTATGCACGCCGAACATCTTGAGGCGGTTCACGGCGTAGGCCCCCACACGATCAGCGTTCCGCGAATCAAGGCGGCTGACGATATTGACCCCGACGAGTTCGACAACGGCATCGACGACGAGACCTTTGCTAAAATTATCGCTATAATCCGCATTGCAGTACCCTACACGGGAATGATCATCTCAACGCGCGAGAGCAAAAGCGTTCGTGAAAAAGCCTTGCGCCTCGGTATTTCCCAGATAAGCGGCGGCTCGCGCACCAGCGTGGGCGGTTATGTTGAGCCCGAGAACGAGGACGAAAACTCGGCTCAGTTCGACGTGTCCGATCAGCGCACCCTCGACGAGGTCGTAAAGTGGCTTATGGAGCTCGGTTACATTCCGTCGTTCTGTACCGCCTGCTACCGCGAGGGCAGAACGGGCGACCGCTTTATGGCGCTTTGCAAGAGCGGACAAATTCAAAACTGCTGCCATCCCAACGCGCTGATGACTCTTGAGGAATACCTTATGGACTACGCAAGCCCCGAAACGCGCGCGATCGGTGAAAAAATGATTGAGCGCGAGCTTTTGAACATACCAAAAGAGAAGGTCAGAAAAATCGCGGCGGAGTATATTGAGTCAATCAAAAACGACGGCAAGCGTGACTTCCGTTTTTAATTTAGAGGATTATATTATGAGCCTTAACTCAACACCCTCGGGCGAGAGGGTTCACATCGGCTTTTTCGGCAGAAGAAACGCCGGCAAGTCCAGCGTGGTAAATGCCGTTACCAATCAGCAAATTTCGGTTGTGTCGGATGTAAAGGGCACAACCACCGACCCTGTAACCAAGGCAATGGAGCTTTTGCCTCTCGGACCGGTAATGATAGTTGACACTCCCGGCTTTGACGACGAGGGAGCCTTGGGCGAGCAAAGGGTTTTGCGCACACGGCAGGTTTTGAACCGTGTGGATCTGGCGGTTCTGATAGTCGACGCGACAGCCGGTAAAACAGAGGCGGACAATCAACTTTGTGAGATATTCCGCCAAAAAAGCATACCTTATATAATAGCTTACAACAAATGCGACCTTGTTCCGGAAAGGGAATATAAAGACGGTATTGCCGTAAGCGCACTTAAAAACACAAATATTGAACTGCTAAAGGAAACGATGGCGCGGTTAAGCAAAACCGGCAAGCCCGAAGCGCCTATTTGCCGCGATCTGGTGGGTGCGGGCGAGCTTGCGGTGCTGGTGGTTCCCGTTGACAAATCGGCACCCAAGGGCAGGCTGATACTCCCCCAGCAGCAGACGATCCGCGATTTGCTTGATGCGGGTGCCGCAGCTGTCGTGACCAGGGACAGCGAGCTTGCACTAACACTTGAAAAGCTTGGTACAAAGCCTTCTGTTGTTATAACCGACAGCCAGGTTTTCGGCAAGGTAAAGGATATTGTTCCCGAAAACATAAAGCTTACCTCGTTTTCGATTTTGATGGCGCGTCACAAAGGCTTTCTTGAAACCGCGGTGAAAGGCGCGGCGGCAATAGAAAACCTCGGCGACGGAGACCGCGTGTTGATATCCGAGGGTTGTACCCATCACCGTCAGTGTGAGGATATTGGTACAGTTAAGCTTCCGCGCTGGCTGAAAAGCTACACGGGGAAAAATATTTCAATAGAAACCAGCTCCGGCAAGGGCTTTCCCGACGATTTATCGCCCTACAGCCTTGTGATCCACTGCGGAGGATGTATGCTGAACGAACGAGAGGTCCAGTACCGCCGCAGCTTTGCGGAGGACAGCGGTGTTCCGTTTACCAATTACGGTACGGCTATCGCCTATATGCAGGGCATTTTGCCCCGAACCCTCAGTGTTTTTCCGCATTTACAGAACTTAGTTAAGAGGTGAATTCATGAAAAAAATATCAGTAATATTTTCGGCGGCATTGCTGCTTGCGCTGTGCTCCTGCGGCGGCGGAAACAGCTCTTCTTCCCAACCGGCAACAGCCGAGACGGTCACGGCAGCCGCTTCAACTCCCGCGGCGGTTGACATGACAGGCGATTCGGCAGGAGACGAGCGGATTTACGGCAAGTGGAGCGGTCCTCAGGTTACAACGCAGGGCGACAAGCTTTCCGATGTAAGCATGGAATTTAAGCGTGACGGCAGCTTTACCTATAAGGCGAAGGGCGTTTATGAAGAGGGCGAGGTCGAGGTAACACAGGACGGTACCTTTACCATTGACGTTGACGTGATTTCAATGACCTTCAAAAATTCATCGGTCAAGGATTTAAAAACAGGTAAGGTTACAAAGGAAACGATCAGTTCCGAGGAATATTCCGACGTAAGCGGAACCCTTACTTCGGAAAAAGACCTGTATATATATTCCGACTACGGCTACAACATTCAGCTTAAAAAGTCGGATTCATAACAACGTACACGGGGAGATCTTCGGGTTTCCCCTTTTGTTGCGTTATGTTTTTGACGTAATAATGAAAATAATAAAAACTTTGTAAAACCTATTGACATTTACCCGAAATAGGTGTACTATTTATGTACTACAATTTATAATACAATAAAATGTGGTAAAGTACAGGCGGCAAAAGGGGACAAATGCCGCAATCAGGAGGAATAACAATGTTTCAAATTGATCCAAGCGCAAGAATTCCTATTTATGAACAAATCATCAACAACGTAATCAAAATGGCTTCTCTGGGTGTGCTCAAGCCGGGCGACAAGCTTCCGCCGGTCAGAATACTCGCGGCTGACCTCGGGATCAATCCCAACACTGCCGCCAAAGCATACCGTGACCTCGAAGCAAAGGGCTACATTTACTCAACCGTGGGCAGAGGCAGCTTTTTAAGCGAACAGGCAACCCAAAACTTTGCTCAAAAACAGCTTGCAATCGAAAAATTCACGGATGCATGCAGAGAAGCGGTTACATTCGGCACAACAAGCGAGGAGCTAATTTCCATAGTCAAAAAGATTACAGGATGATTTTTAACCTGTTTATTTATTGCGCTGCTTTGGAGGTTATATAGTGATAGAAATACAAAACCTTACAAAAAGCTTTGATAAAGTTTGCGCGGTCAATAACCTGAGTATGGCGGTTGACAGCGGAAGCATTGTTGGACTTGTCGGAAGCAACGGCGGAGGAAAATCAACCCTGCTCAGGCTGCTTTCGGGCGTATTCGCCGCCGATTCCGGAAGTATAACTATCGACGGACAAACACTGTACAATAACGCCGCCGCAAAGGGTGTTTGCTTTTTTGTTCCGGACTTTCCGTTTTATTATGACAGAAGCACAATCAACAACACCGCTTCGCTTTACCGCGATTTGTATCCAAACTGGAGCGAACAGCGTTTTGCAAGCTTGTGTTCGATGTTTCCTGTCGGCAAAAACGATAAAATCATCAATATGTCAAAGGGAATGCAGCGCCAGGCGGCGATCATCCTTGCGCTGTCAACCTGTCCAAAATATCTTTTTATGGATGAGATCTTCGACGGTCTTGACCCTGTAATGAGGCTGCTGCTAAAAAAGCTTGTCATTGAACAGGTGGCGGACATCGGGATGACCGTAATAATCGCTTCACACAATCTTCGCGAGCTTGAAGATTTGTGCGACAGGGTGTGTCTGCTGCATAACGGAATTCTTCTGCTTGACAGCGACGCCGACGCTCTGCGCGGGAAATTCCGTAAGGTTCAGGTTGCCTTTAGTCAGATTCCTCAGGTTCAAAACCTTTTTGAGGGGATAAATGTTGTAAACGTGTGGCAAAACGGCAATGTGTTCAACCTTACCATCAAGGGCGGCGAAGCTGATTTTATGCCAAGACTTGAGGCGCTTGATCCTGTCTATATTTCGGCTATGCCTCTCAGTCTGGAGGAAATATTTATAAGTGAAATGGGGGTTTACGGTTATGACGTCAGACTCGTCCTTTAAAGCAAACCTCAAAAACGCGTTTTCGGTATTCAAATGGGAGATGAAAAACCGTGTCGCTTCGCTTGCCGTTTACGGTATACTGTTGGCTACCTTAACCGCAATTGCGCTTACGCTTTGCCTCTCGTTCGCAGTAAACTTAGGGACAGAGGAAGCGTTTCCCAGGTCAGCGCTGATTTTTCAGATTGCTTCATCATACTGCGTGTTTTTGCTTACCATCGCTTTTACAATTATCTTCACTGCGGGAAACTATTCTTATCTTCACAACAAGCGCAAGGTGGATATGTACGGCTCGCTGCCGGTCAGCTCAACCTTGCTTTACCTTTCGAAAACCGCTTCGGCTTTTTTGTTTTCAATCATTCCGGCACTGTTTTTCTTTGGTTTTATTTCGACTGTTTCGCTGGTTTTGGGGCAGCCGCTTGTCAACGAAACCATTGAGCTTTATGTTCATATCATCATCGGAACAGCGGCGTGTGTTGCGTTTTACGGTCTGCTTGCCGTGTGCTGCGGCACAACCATCCACACCGTGATCTCGTTTTTTGCGATATCGATTTCGTACCCGATAGCGCTCAACTTTATAAAATCGGTGGTCAACGCGTTTTACAACGGTATCCCCAATATAATAACAAAAGACAATTTTATAATTAACGCGCTCAATCCTGTTAGGGCGTACAGCGGCAGTAATGTGATTTACTGGATTTTGTTCTCCGCCGCGTGCGTAGTGTTTTCCGCGGTGCTGGCAAAGAAGCGCAGGTCGGACCGTGCGCAAAACTCGTTCGCGAACTTTTTGCCTGCTTATGCGGTAAAGCTTATTTTGTCATTCATTTGCGGAATGGGGCTGGGGGTTTTGTTTGGTTCGCTCAATGTGATGTTAAACGGAATGCTCGGCTTTGTCTTTGGTTTTTTACTCGGTTCGGTTACGGCTTATATTATTGTTCACCTTATTTTCTATAAGAATTTTGACGGCCTGATAAAAACCTCGATCCCGTTCGCTGCAATGGCAGCCGTTACTTTGGCGGCGGTTTTTGTTTGCAATATTGATATTTTGGGCTTTAACGAATATGTACCGCCCGCAGATTCGGTAGAAACCGCGGGGATTGTTTACCCTAAGGATATAATCGGCACCGTAAAAACAGTTCCTCAGATAGCATCCGAGTGTTCAGATGATTTTTCGGACGCCGAAACAGTTAAAGAAATAATTGCGATCCACCAAAAAACCATAGATGAGTTCAAAAGGAGCGCTCAAAAAAAGTTCAGCAATGTTTGGTATAATCTGTTCCTTGAGGATTTTGATGATTTCATCGGCAGTGATTCATATTGCATAGGCTACAAGCTTAAGAACGGAACCGAGGTTATTCGTCATTACCGCTTCAATATGCTGAATTACTTTGCTGAAGCTGACAGCGGGAATTATTATGCAAGCGAAAACATACTTAAAGAAATGATTAATAAAATAGTTGAATCCGAGCAATATACCAAAAACTATTTTTCAATTGAATGCATAAGCCAAGATATGCTGCGTAGTTTTACACTTGAGACATTTAACTACGCAGGTAACTACGGCGGTAAAATCATTCTCGCCGAAAATGAAAAGGTGAGCGCCGAAAAAGCTAAGGAGGACTGCCGAAAGCTGTATGACGCTCTTAAAAAAGACAATGCTAATTTCAAGAAAAGAGATAACGGCGATATAAACCTTAAGCTTTCGGTAAGCTATGACGTCGAAAACGCGGATAAAGGCTCCGGTCTTTTGTCTGTGGTGACGGATTCGATCCGCAACGAGGACCTCGAGAGAATTTTTTTCACCGAGGACAGTGTAAACACCATAGAAGTCCTTAAGTCACTGGAACTGATAGACAGCGAAGGCGAATTGAACACAGACAGTCCGTATTTTATATCAAACCAAAAAAGCAAAAGATAAAATAACCCCGAGCCGGTGCTGAACCGGTTCGGGGTAAAATTATGTGTGAGTATTCACAGTAATACCAAAGATAAGGCTGATTTCTGTCAGGAATTAGCATCAGTTTCTCATCAGGTGAATAGCGGTTTCGGCTTTTTCAATGATCCTCAGATCGTTGTCATAGGTACAGAGCTTGCGAGCCTGCTGCAAATCAACCCAAATGAAGCTGTCGATCTCTTCCTCCTGGATCTTCACGTTGTCGGTGAAGGCACGCGCAAGGAAGAAAACCACGCGTTTGCGGATTTTACCGAAAGGGCAGTATTCGCTTATTTCGCGGAAGCCCTTAACTATGGTAACGTCAAGCCCGGTTTCCTCTTTGATTTCACGAACAGCGGTTTCCTGTTCGGTTTCGCCGTCCTCAATGTGGCCTTTAGGAAAGCTCCAGTATCTGCCGTTGTTGTTTTTTACAAGCAAAATTTTGGTGTTTTGCTTTGTTTTGTAAAATATAATACCGCCGCAGGATTTTTCGTAAAGGCATTTTAAGCTTTTAACCCTAACGTTGGTGAGCCGCGATAAAATTTGCCTTAGTTCAGGCTCGTAAAAAATCTCGCCCGGCTGTGAAACGATAAGCTTTTCGCCGTTAAGTCCCTCGAATTCGGCAACAGCAATTACTACGCAATCCGCAAATTCAAAAACATTTTTGCGGGTAACCAGATACGCGCTGCGGTTGCTTATGTTAGCCGAGCTTACATAAGCCGAGTACAGGCCGGCGGAAATGTTTCCGAAAACCGTTGCCTTTACCTTTTCGGCTATCATACTGTTGCCTCCTTTCGGGATATTTTAGTTAAACAATGCGGTAATGTTGTCAAGCTGTCCCTGGGTGTTCGCGCTCATGATACCGTTCAGGAACAGGAAGTCGGTAATTCCGTTGTTTTTGCAGTAGGTTGCAATATCAACGTCGGAGCTTGCGCGGAAGGTTCTCAAATCCATAATGTGGACCTCGCTGAAGTTTTGTGTAAGGTAGGGAACAAAAGCGTTTCCGTAGCTTTCCTTGACCACAGCGATTTTTTTGTTGGGTTCGGCGGCTTCCGACTGCGATTTAAGAACGGTCAGCGGATTATCGCCGAATATAAACACGCCGTAAGTGTTAGAACCTGAAGTGGCGTTTTCAAAATACGGACTGTCATAGGTTTCGGTCGTTCCGCTTTCATAATGAAGCTCCATTGAAACCGAATACGGGAATTCCCAGTAATGAACCGAATCGGGGTCAAGTCCGGACGCCATGTCAGAGAATGTTCCGGTAAAGCCGTCGATCTGCTTTTCGGTACAATCCTCAAGTTTAAGCGGAGTCATCTTGAGCGTATCGGCAAACGCTTTGTATGCGTAATAAGCGCCGAGTCCCGTCCAGTGGTGGTCGGAATGGAAGTAGGTGTATTCTGTGTTGTGTTCGCCAAGGTAGTTGTAGGCGTTAACGGGAGTTACGCCGGCGCCCATGCTTTCGTAAGCTTTTTTGATGTTGTCCGCCTGGGAGTTTGACTGAACCACGCTGCCGTCCTTAAGTCTTTGCGGCAGACCGTATTCGGTGTGGTTGGGAACGATCATGCTGTAAACGTTTATGCCGCTGAGCTTAGGCGCGAGCGATGTAACGGTGTCGGCATAGGTTTTAGCGGTGTCCTCGCTGCCGCCGAACAGCTCATATGCCGAGCCTTTCCAGCCGTAAACCGTGCCGAAGTCTGTTCCCGGAGAGTTGTCGTCTTCAATGACAGGAGTCATAAAGTATGAGGTGGACAGCGGATCGCCTCCCGGCGCGTTTGCCTGCTGTGCTGCAGTCGGCGCCTGAGTGCTTTGCTGGCTTTTTGTTTCCGTTGAGATTTCTTCGGGCTCCTTTTTGCCGCAGCCTCTGAACATAAGTGATATAAGAACTATAAGCAGAATCAGAATTGCGGCTCCTCCCGCCAAAATAACGATCCTGTTGCGTGTTCTGGTGCGGTTCCTGCGGTTTGGTCTGCGTCTTGAGCTCGGGCGTCTGTTGCCGTAAGATGAACGGTTGTTCCTTGCCGCCTGCCTTCTGCGGTAGTCGCGGCTGTCAATCGTTTCATCAAAATTATCGAGATCAAAGTAATCGTCGCGATTGCGGTCACTCATTAATATCCCTCCTGATATTATTTATAACACCAAACAATAAATTTGAAAACAACACAATCATTAAACAGATATAATCATTATACTACATTATCGCCCCAAAAACAATATGATAACTTAAAAAAATTAATAAAATAACCTCGATTTTGTCATGCTGAAATCAAACTTGTTTTGCGGTAAACATAATTATTGCGTTAACGGTTTTTTTGTGCTACAATACAATTGACTATAATAATGAAAAAGGTGATGAAAATTGTCTTTTCCACAGGATAAAATCAGAAATTTCAGCATAATAGCCCATATTGACCACGGCAAAAGTACCCTTGCCGACCGGATCCTTGAGCAGACAAACTCGGTTTCCGCACGCGATATGGAAGCCCAGCTTCTTGACGATATGGAGCTTGAGCGTGAACGCGGAATAACGATCAAGGCGCGCGCCGTAAGCGTTATTTACAAGGCGGACGACGGCGAGTCATATCTGTTCAATCTTATTGACACACCGGGTCATGTTGACTTTAATTATGAGGTTTCGCGTTCGCTCGCGGCATGTGAGGGAGCTATACTGGTTGTTGACGCTTCTCAGGGAATTGAGGCGCAAACACTCGCTAATACTTATCTTGCGGTTGACAGCGGACTTGAAATAGTGCCTGTTGTCAACAAAATCGACCTGCCCAGCGCCGACCCGGACAGGGTAATAAATGAGATCGAGGACGTTATCGGCATTCCTGCCGAGGATGCTCCCAAAATATCTGCAAAGGCGGGAATCAACATCCACGCCGTGCTCGAAAAAATCGTTTCCGATATTCCCTCGCCGGAGGGTGACGTAAACGCTCCGCTTCGCGCGCTGATTTTTGACAGCTACTATGACAGCTACAAGGGCGTAATCATATATGTACGCGTTAAGGAAGGTCAGATACATCCCGGCGACGAGTTTAAGCTTATGTCTACAGGCAGCGTTTTCAACGTAGTTGAGTGCGGATTTATGCACGCCACCCAGATGGAGAAAACCGAAGGCTTGTACGCCGGTGAAGTAGGCTACATCACAGGTTCGATCAAAACCCTTGCCGACGCCACCGTCGGCGACACCGTTACGCTTACATCAAACCCTGCCGCCGAACCGCTTCCGGGTTACCGCGAGGCTCAGCCCATGGTTTTCTGCGGTATTTATCCCGTTGACGGCGCCAAATACGGCGACCTCAAGGATGCGCTCGAAAAGCTGCAGCTAAACGACGCGGCGCTTTCGTTTGATCCCGAAACCTCGGTTGCTCTCGGCTTTGGCTTCCGCTGCGGATTTTTGGGACTTTTGCACATGGAGATCATACAGGAGCGTTTGGAGCGCGAGTATTTGCTTGACCTTATCACAACCGCGCCCAGTGTTATTTACCGCATAACCAAGACCGACGGCACGGTCGAAATGATAGACAACCCGACGAATTATCCCGATCCGTCGCTTATTCAGCATGCCGAGGAGCCCGTAACCGACGCGCACATCTATACTCCCAAGGAGTACGTCGGCAACATTATGGAGCTTTGCCAGGACAGGCGCGGAACCTTTATTGATATGCAGTATATCGACGCCGAGCGCGTTGACCTGCACTACATTTTGCCGCTTGCCGAGATAATCTATGACTTTTTCGATACTCTTAAAAGCCGCACCCGCGGTTACGCTTCCTTCGACTATGAGCTAAAGGAGTATGTTCCAAGCGAGCTTGTCAAGCTTGACATAATGCTCAACGGTGAGGTCGTTGACGCGCTGTCGTTTATTATTCACAAGGACAAGGCTTACGGCAGGGCGAGAAAGATGGCCGAAAAATTAAAGGAAAAAATCCCGCGCCAGCTTTTCGAGGTGCCCATCCAGGCGTGCATCGGCGGAAAAATAATTGCGCGCGAAACCGTAAAGGCAATGCGCAAGGATGTTCTTGCCAAGTGCTACGGCGGCGACATAAGCCGAAAGAAAAAGCTGCTTGAAAAGCAGAAGGAGGGCAAAAAGCGTATGCGCCAGCTCGGAACGGTAGAGGTTCCGCAGGAGGCGTTTATGGCTGTGCTCAAATTAGACACCGATTAATAATACACATTCCAATACTCATTCAAAAAGCACGCCGCAGAGCGTGCTTTTTGAGTGCACACATCCTACATAAATGCATATGATTGTATAAAAAGTCAACTGAAAAATTAAGACAAGTTATATTAATTTGTAAAAAATGTTAATTTATTGTTGACATTTAAAATGCCTTATTATACAATGTACTTGTACAGGATATATAGATATATCCAAAAATAAAAAATGTAGGAGGTCTTACAATGAAAAAAACACTATCCATCCTGTCGGTTCTGCTTTGTGTTGTTATGTTGCTTTCGATGTGTGCGGTAATTGCTCCCGTTTCATCGGCGGCAACAAATTTGGCGACGCCGAAGTTCACTAAACTGGAAACGGTTTCAAACGGCATAAAGCTGACATGGGGCTCTGTTTACGGCGCGGCGAAGTACAGAATTTTCTTCAAATCTTCCTTAGGTAAATGGTGCAAGATGGTAGATGTCAAGGGCACCAGCTACCTTGATACCGATGTAGAGTACGGCGCAAAATATATCTACACGATTCGCTGCATTAACGCGAGCGGTTCAGCGTTCACCAGCGGATTCAACGGCAGCGGTTGGGGACACTGGTTCCTGCGCACACCGAGAATATCTTCCGCGACCAGCGCTTCAAACGGCATAAAACTGCAGTGGAACAGCGTGGGCGGCAGCCAGTATCGTGTTTACCGTAAAAACGGAAGCGGATGGCAGAAGATTGCAGACACTTACTCCACAAGCTATGTTGATACCGGTGTAAGCAAAGGTAAAACATACACCTACACAGTAAGAGCGCTTTCACCTAACGGCAAGCAGTTCTACAGCTATTACGACAAAACCGGCAAGAGCTGCAAATTCAGCGGCACTCTGGCTACACCGAGCATTAAGCGTTTGGAAACTGTTGCAAACGGTATTAAAATGACATGGAACGCGGTCCCGGGCGCGCAGAAGTACCGTATTTACTGGAAGAGCAGCAGCGGCTGGCAGAGGATTGCCGACACAACAGGCACCAGCTTTATAGATGATGATGTTTATTACGGTTACACTTTTACCTATACAATTCGCTGCATTAACAGCACAGGCACCGCGTTTATGAGTGGATTTAACGGTAATGGATGGAAGCATACTTATGTTGAAACTCCGATTATATCATATCATGAATGCGACGAGGACGGCATTTGGCTTGCGTGGGATGATGTTGAAGGAGCTGAAAAGTACCGCGTTTATTGGTGGGATAATTATTGGTACACCGTAAGGGCTATTAACGCGAGCGCGTCAACATTCACAAGCTATTATGATGACGACGGCTACGGCGTAGAGTACAGGTATTAATTATTCGTAATATCCGTTAACAACAGTCGTTATCGCGCACAAAGCCGCATGGACGGAAAAAGCGGCAGCGCGAAGATAAAATTGAATATTTTAGTCATTTTGACATAATAAGGGAGCGTATCAGCCGGTACGCTCCCTAAATTTTCAGTTAAGCTATTCTCAGGAAAATTATTCTTCTGACGTAACACCGTATTCATACGGCTTTTCGCCTGTTAAAAATTCAATGCTTCTCTCGATAGAGTCAACCGATGTTCCCCAGTCCGCGCCGCGGTTGCGGTAGTCGAACATTGTGGCAAAATGCGAAATGTCCTTTTTTAAATCAAGCAGACAGTTTTTGGTAAGCGCGGCGGTGTCGGCGTGAAAATCGCCCAAAAGCTTGGACGCAATGCCGTTTTTGCCCATTGCGGCAGTCATGATAAACTGATAGTGCTTTAGGCATATAAACGGCTGAGCCTTATACAGTTCCCTGAATTCTCCGCCCTTTGCCCATTCGGCGAAAACGGTTTGAACAAGGTGGTGCATATCGCGTTCTATGCGGCTGCACACATAACATTCCGAAAGCTCTGTCCTTATTGCTTCAAGCTGTTTTTTGTCGGGCTTGCCGCCAAGCTTTTTTGGCATAAGCTTTTCGATGATTTCCTGCAAATGGCTTTCAAGGATCAGCGCGTTCGGCAGCTTTTTGCCCGATTGGCTCATTTTGGAAAAGTGCCGGTGGCAAAATCCTGTTTTGTTTGTTTCCACGCGCACGCTCGGTTCCATCATCGCGTCGCCGGTTACAAATTCAACATACTGCTCCTCGAGCATAGCCTCCATGCGGCACAGAGGACATCCGCACTTCGGCGCGAACAAATCATTTATCGGTATGGTAACAATAGTTTCTTTCATTTTCAAAACTCCTAAAGATTTTTATAATTTATTGTATCATATTATCTCAAAATATGATATACTTTTTTTAGATTTTTAGGATTTGGAAGTGGCAGAATGACAGATACCGTTATAATAAGCGGAGTAACCGACCTTGACCTTGCCCAAACTTTGGACTGCGGCCAGAGCTTTCGGTGGGTTCGGCAGCCTGACGGCTCGTTTTCGGGAGTAGCTTACGGGAAAAGCGTTAATGTGTCGCTTGACGGCACCGATTTAATAATTAAAAACTCGTCTGAAGAAGATAAAAAGCTATGGAGCGATTATTTTGACCTTGACCTCGATTACGGAAAAATCCGCGCGGACATCAGCAAAATTCACCCGGTTTTGTCGGAGGCGGCAAGGTACGCGCCCGGAATACGGATTTTGCGGCAGGAGCCTTATGAGGCGCTGTGCACCTTTATAATATCGCAAAACAACAATATCAAGCGTATAAAGGGCATTGTTCAGCGGTTGTGCGAAAGCTTCGGCGAGCCCTTGCCAAACGGACAATTTGCGTTTCCCGGCGCAAAAGTAATGGCGGGGCTGACTGCGGAGGATCTGGCTCCGCTTCGTGCGGGCTTTCGCGCAAGATACCTTTGCGACGCGGCAAAAAAGGTGGAAAGCGGCGAGGTTGACCTCGAGCTTTGCCGTACTCTCGGTTATGACGAAGCACGCGCCGAGCTGATGAAGATCACGGGAGTGGGCGTTAAGGTGGCAGACTGCACTCTGCTTTTCGGACTTCACCGCATTGAAGCTTTTCCCGTTGACGTATGGATGAAGCGTGCGATGGAGAAGCTTTTCCCGGGCATGGGAGCGGAGGATTTCGGCGAATATGCGGGAATAGCGCAGCAATACATTTTTCACTACAGCCGTATGCATCCTGAACTTTTTTGATAATTGTATTTTTGTTCGTTAAAACCTACAATTTTTATAATATTATTATAGCTATAATTACATTGCTTAGGTGAAAATAAACATAATCTTTCACCAAAAATTTAACTGTGCGGTTTAACTATTTATATTGTATAATGAAATTTTTTGTGATATAATGAAACTGAAACTGGGCTTGCTATTACCCGAAATAAAATTTCAGAAGGGATGTATTTAATATGAGAAAATTAAAAAAACCGCTTTCGCTTGTTTTGGCATTAATGCTCGCTTTGAGTATGTTCGGTATATGCGCCACAGCAAGCGCGGCGGAAGTCGGCGCACCGCTGGGTACAACCGGACACAGCGGAACAATTACCGTTACATCTAATATTTCAGATCCGGTAAATGTGAATTATGATTATTACAATGATACGGTTACAATCACATATTCACTTTTGTCACCGTATTCTATTGTAAATACTCAGGCTTATGTTCAGTACGATTCATCTGTTCTTGAACTCGGCGATGTTGATTTGGATGAAAATTTTCCGCAGCTCAACAAGGGTTCGGTGGTTTTTAACTCTGATATTGAAGATTATTTGTATATTAACGCTTCCATGATCAACTTCTACGACTTTAAAACGCAGAAGGTTTATTATACCCAGACCTTCAATATTATCGGCACAGGCGACACAACAGTAAATCTTACTATGGAGATTTTGACCGGCTCTGATAAAACCGACTATGCTCAGGCAACCAACGAAAACGATATTTCACTTGTTGAGTTTGATACTATTGCAAGTACCGGATTTACGTTTACGGCAGCTGCGCAGCTTTCGGGCGAAGAGCCTGCAACAGAGCCGCCTACAGAGGAGCCCACACAAACTCCCACAGAGGAGCCTACAGAAGAACCCACACAAGCTCCCACAGAAGAACCCACACAAGCTCCCACAGAAGAACCCACAGAAGCTCCCACCGATACTCCCGAGCAGGAAGCAGTAAGCTTCAAGCTTGTAGCACCCACCAGCACATATGCAAAGATCTATAGCTGGAGCAACGCTGTATTCTTCTACGGCGCAACAAACTCAATGGATAGCGCTCAGAAGGTAACAATGACTGATACAGGCGACAAGTTCTATGTAACAGATACCTTCA
>CADAYK010000017.1 GCA_902792105.1 uncultured Ruminococcus sp. | reverse complement strand
GCCCATGGTAAGGCTGCCGTCGTAAACGTATGTGGGGGCGGTTTTGTCGGCGAGCACAACAAGCACAACAGGTGCGCCGTAAAACGGTGAGCCGCCGTGCGGAAGGTACTCGCTGTTGAGTTTTTCAAGCCTGTCGCGCAGTTTTTTATCGGTGACAGCCAATATAACGGAAGCCTGCATACCTCTGCCGTTTGCGGCATAGAGCCCTGCTTCGATTATCCGGTTGATAATTTCTTCAGGCACCGCGGTGGGCAAATACTTTTTGCAGCTTCTTCTGTTAAGTATTGTATTTAAAACTTCGTTTTGCATTTTTATTTCTCCTTTACAGTCCGAACTTGCTTCTCCAATCCAGACCTTCTTTAACAGGCGCGTAAACAAACATGGAATTGCCCAAGGTAACAACGTCGAAGCTTTTCAGCGGACGCGCAAAGCCGTTAAATTTTCCGTTAAGACAAACCGTGCCTACCGCGCCGGGATAAAGCAGGCAAACGTCGCTGTCACGGTCATACACAATACAGGCATGAGTCTGCGGCGCCACATTCGCGTCATTGTGAATTTGAATGTCATTATACGGAAGGCTTCCCACAATGTTTATTTTGTCCCTGACGGCAAAGTTTGTTCCTCTGTCGGCGCCCTTAATGCACACAAGCCATGCCACAACAGGCTCGTCGGAGCTTCTGGGCTCCATTTCCTTAACAGGCTCCGCAGGCTGCTCCGGTTGAACTGCCGAAAGCGGTTTGTTTACTATATTGTTCTGCGCGGAGGTTGGGTTCGAATCGGGTTCCGCGGGGATGTTGCCGGGATTGATATTATTATCGGAAATATTATTATTATTTTGGGGTTCCGGATTTGCACCGGCATTTTCGTAAGCGGCAAACTGGGAAGCGCCGACATTTCCGAACGAACCTTGAGATACCGGATATTTTTTACATTCCCGGACTGTAAGGCTGATTACCATTTGTTCAAACATTTCCGGATGCTCAAGGCGTTTGACCTCCGCCTTAGTGATATCGGAAACCGAACGAATAATAGTTTCTGCCCTTGAACGGTCGCCCAGCTCGCCCTCAACAACATCGCAGAGCTCTTTATGGAGAGCATCGAAGAGCCTGTCTAATGATTTTTTCTTGCCTTTTTTGGCGTCATTTACCAAACCAAGCTCGTATTCGCCCAATGACATAATTATCAGCCTTTCCGCCCACAAAAATATAAGCTTTGCGCTGCTTACCGTGGGCTGATAAGCGTGCTTGCTTTATGACGGCATATACCAATCTTAACCATAGTTAAAGAGCAGTATTAAAGTGCCTGTATTAGCTTGATTTTAGCATAATTATTTTACCGCGTCAAGCGGTTTAAGCGCTTGTTTTCAGTGCCGCACAGGGTTATTGCGCCTAAGCGGCACAGATAAACAAGCTGTTTTGAAAAAATTATACGTTGGTATATTTTGAGAACGGCTGAAGATCAAGCCGTACATCAGCCATATTCGCTATTTGAGGCGAGTGTGTAACGATAATTACACAGCGGTTAAGCTCGTGGGCAAGATGAATAAATACATTCATGATGTCGATACTGGTGTCGATATCGAGGTTGCCCGTGGGTTCGTCGGCGAGAATTACTCCCGGCTGAAAGCTCAGCGCGCGCGCAATTGCGATTCTTTGCTGCTGTCCGCCCGAAATACGCAGAATTCGCCTGTTTCCGATTTCTTCGGGATTAAGACCTACCTCATAAATAAGTGAATCAATATATTCCCTTTTTGTTTTGTAATAGGTAAGCTCCGAAAGCTTCTTGCCGGATATATCAAGCGAAAGCATGATGTTTTCCCTTACGGTGAATTTCGGAAGCAAATTGTATTCCTGGAAAATTACTCCCACACTTCTGCTTCTGTAAACATATTTGTCGCTTTCTTCTATCGGGTAACCGTTGTAGGTGATGTAGCCCGAGGTGGGATCCATAATTCCCGAAAGCATTGAGAGCAACGTGGTTTTTCCGGAGCCGGATTTACCGGTTATCGCGTAAACCCTGCCCGCTTCAAACGCGTAGTCGAGATTCCTTATAACGGGATTGTTCGGATACGCGAATGAAACATTTTTCAGTTCTATTACACTCATAACAATCCCCCTAATCTCTGTTAGCCAAAATTTGTTTCGGATCGTACCGCAGTATGAACAGTATCGAGGTAAAGCCCGACACTACCGCAAGCATGATACCGATCGCGAGCATTTTCAGGATCACAAACATATCGACCGAAAAGCCTATATCGTCGGCGTTAACATATTCAACCTTGCTTGCATCATATTCGCCGTCCTCGGGACGTTCCATGTTGCCGCCCTGCATTCCGGGTGCCTGCTGTTTGCCTACAGAAGCGTTCTCGCTTTGCTGCTGCTCGACCTGAGCCGAGAGCAGGTAGCTTGTAACGGGCACCGAGGCAGCCGAACCGGCTATTGCGCCGATCAGTATTGCAACGAGTGTCACCGTAAGCACCTCTATCATAAACATCATGCTGAGCTTAAGCTTTTTAAGTCCCATTGCGGCAAGGGCACCGATTTCGTATTTTCTGTCGCGGATACTGATAACCGAAATTACGATAAGCACTATTGCTCCGATTGCGAGAGTGAGGTAAAGGAAGGTGGTCGCGAAGGATTTCAGGTTTTCAAGCGGCTTTAGCCCCGCCTTAAAGGTTGCAACGTCGCTTGAGGTCACAATGTACAAATCCTCGTCCATTCCGTCTGATTTTGCCTTGGTTTTGATTTCTTCCTTAAATTGTTCGTAGTCGGCAACCGATCCGAAAACGAAGGTTCCGTTAAACTGGCTTACAAGAGCGTTGGATTCTTCATCAGAGCTGCCGGATGAAGAAGATGATGAAGACGACGATGTTGTTGCCGCTGTTGTTGCCGCTGTTGTTGCCGTTGTTGATTTGGTGCTGTCTTTGGAGTTTGACGAAGACGAAGAGGTTGAGTTGTTTGTTGATTCTGACTTGGATTCAATATCCTTTACCACGCTGTAGCTTGTGATAATTATATTTGCGGGGTCGGTTCCCATGGCGGTCGACCCTGAAGAATCCTTGTACAAAGCCGCAATTTTGAGGCTGTAGGTTTCGTCCTCGTTTTTTGGATTGACAAGCTCAATTGAATCGCCGACTTTTTTGTCTTTGTTGGCGTCCATTTTGAGCAAGTCCTCGTTTATTACACAAACATATTCCGATGTGTTGTCCTCAAACATCGTTCCATCGGTTATTTTGCAGGCAGCGTCGTCGTCTGTGCCAAAGCCCGCCATCACTTCCATTGCCGCGTATGAGTTGTAGCCGACAAGATCGAAGTCGCCGGCTTTTTCAAGCTGCTCCGGCTCCTGCTGCTGCATTTGCGGAGCGGTAGGCATTTCGACCTCGTTGCCTGCCGGATCGGTCATTTTCTGAACGGTCGGGGCTTCGGTGGCAGCTTCGGTAGCGGCTTCGGTCGTTGCTGTAAGGTCGTATTTTTCGATGTCGCTGCCGTTTATTGAAAGCGAGGAGTTATAATAAAAGGTTTTTACTATTGACTCGCTGCTGCCGGGCTTTTTGATGTTTTTGTACTCCTCCATACCATCGAGGTCAAGGGAGTACTCCTTCATCAGAGAATTCATTTCGGGCATTAGCTCATTCATATCCTGCGAGCCCGTTTTTTCCTGAGCTTTATTGTAGATATAACCGCGGTCTACATTAAGCTGAGCGGAAATATTCATATCTTTGAGAGTGTTTGCCGCTGCCTTTTCAGCCGCCTGCTGGATTGACATTGCTACACAGGCAGCTGTGGATATAATTAATACGATTATGCCGATAAGGATATTCCTGCCTAAGGATCGCGATATGCTTTTTAAAGCATATTTTATTATGAACATCCGTTATCCCCCTTATTGTGGCTTTGCAGGTCTGGTAGGCGGTGCCGGCGCTGTTTCTCCCCTTGGACCTGTCGGCGGCACAAATCCGCCTTCGCCCGGAGCGTACATCGGCTCGGTCATACCCGGAGCACCCTCCTGAGGAGGCTGAGGACCTTTTCCGCGGGTAAAGAAGCCCACGAGAAGAAACGCTGCCACAAGTACAACTACACCTATGATGATTCCTATGATGATTGCTTTCTTTGATTTCTTTTTAGCCGGTAATGATGTTGCCACTGCTGAATACTCCTCCCTGTCATCAAAATTATTTATCATGCCCCAAAGCTCTTTGAGCCAGAGGTCACAATCTACTTCTGTTTGTCGGTTTTTGCCTTTTTGTGAAATTTTCGTAGAATGTGCGAGAGCCTGTTCAAGCTGAGCCTCGGAGAGTGACTCCGCAAACTTTCTTGAACAAATAAGGAAAGTGTTTTCACCCCTGCCGAATGTAAACTGTTCGCTTACCTTAGGAGTAGAAAACCTTGTGTTGCCGAGGTACAAAGCATCTGTGCCCGAAGCGCCAAAGAACACGTTTTTGATCACTCCGTCAACAAAATGGTAGATCACATTGTCGCCGGCGGATGCAAAAATGAACTTGTTCTTGAGAATGAACACACAGCTTGTCGAGGCAAATGACGGGTACTGCGGGCTTTGGGTAAGAAGAACGCTGTCGTTGGCACGCTTGAACATTGCGTCCATTGCCTCGGTTCCGAGGTAAGGCCGTTTCATAAAGCTTTCGGTCAAAAATCCTGTTATCTTTGACGGCATTGCCTGACCTTCCGCTTTAGGCACGTTGATACCGTTTGTCAAACATATAATGCCCTTTTGACCTTTGATTTCAACCACGGAGTTTTCGGGGTTTGAAAAGTCCTTAGCGTGGTTGCTGATCTTCGCGGATTTTATAACCATGTTTTCTATCGCCTACTTTCTTTTTTTCTTCCAGTTCAAATATCAGAACGTACCGCTGGTCAATAAGCTGTTCCTTTTTAATCAGCTTAAAGCCGTAGTACGAAAGCTGTGAGATTATAAGCTCGGGCATAATTCCCGGACCGTAATATGCCGGTGTGTCGCGGTCGGTAACATCGTTGTCAACAACAATAAGCTTACCGCCCTTTTTAAGTCCTTTTTGGATGCTCGCTATGAAGTCGTCCTTTACAAACTCGATGTCGGTGATATATACCGCGTGGTACATCGAGCACATAAACACCTTGTCGCAGGAATTTTCCTTTAGCTTGCAGTCATTCATTTTGGTAACAAGGGTGCTTATGTTTTTAACCTTGTACTCGTCCTTGAAGGCATCGAGGAACTTCATGGCATCCTTGTTTATTTCGGTGGCGTAAACCGTACCTTTGTCTCCGACAAGCTTTGAAAATTCATAGGTAAAATAGCCCGCGCCGCAGCCGAGGTCGGCAATGCTTTCGCCTTCCTTTATATCGAAAATTTTGAGCATCTCGTCGGTTTTTTCCCAAAGATATCGATTGGGGTTGTTGAACACAAAATATTCGTTCCACTCGTTTAGGGTTCCGATTTTGAAGTCGTTACCCTCGTATTCAAACGAGGTCTCTATGTTTGAATCGGGATCCTCCTCATGCTCAAGGTAGAACTTGATATACAAATACTTTTTAAGACGTTCGTAATCGTTTCCGCCGAAAAAGTCAAAATACATTTTATCTCTGGGATTTGAAAGCATTTTTTCCTTTGTTTCGTTGTCGGCAAGATAGTACTCGCAGAACCACATGAACGCGGTGTAGTCGTCGCCGATACGCTCCTTGGGCCAAAGCTCTGCAAACATATCGTGAGCTTTTTTGATAAGAGCGGCGTCGTTTTTCTCAAAGCCCTCATACATAACCCTGCCGCACGCCTTGCCGCGGATCGTGTAACCTGCGGTGGATGTGCCGATAATGCGGTAACGGATAAGCGAGCCTGCCGAATGAACGTGGATGTTGCAGGGGTCGTCTATGCTGTTGGGGATAGTATTTACGTTTTCGGGAATATCGACCTTTTCGTAGATAAGAACATATCTTTGCGGTGTGAACTGATAGTCGTCGATAAGCTTGAAGCCGTAGTAGTAAAGCTGTGAGGTCAACAGCGCTTTGCTGATGTAGGGGCCGTGATACGGAAGCTCCTCGCTGTCTACAAGGTCATTGTCAACAATAATAAGCTTGCCGCCGTCCACAAGCGCGTTGCGGATGCTTCCTACAAATTGTTCTCTTTCAAAGTCGGTGAACGCCGCGTAAACGTTGTGGTAAAGCGAACAGATGAACACTGTGTCGACTCTTACGTCCTTGTCGAGCCCGATTCCCTCGAACTGACTTTTTACAACCTCAACGTTTGTGATATTGTTGTCCTCGATGTGTTTTCTTAAAAAGTCGAGATGCATAGGGTTGGTTTCAATAGCGTAAACCTTTCCTTCATCGCCGACGATATCGCCGAACTTAAACGAAAAGTAGCCGGGACCCGAGCCGACGTCCGCGATGCGCTCGCCCTTTTGTATGTTGAACTTTGCCATATTTTCTCTGGTTTTTTCCCAGCGCTCGCGGTCGGGATTATTAAAGAGAATGAAGTCCTCAAGAAAGCGGAGCTTCTTTTTGGTTTCAACGTCGTTTTTGTCGACCTCCACAATGTGGTATTTTAACTGCAAGTACTGCTTTAAATCAGCAAAATCGTCCTTTGAAAGCACGTCGTAAAAGCTTTTTACCAGAGGCTGGCTGAGAAGGTCTTCCTGAGCTTTCTCCGGAGAGGTCAGCAGCTTACAGATCCATTCAAGAGCCGTATATTCGCCGCCGAAGTTTTCGTCGGGAATAATCTTCTCATAGATTTCTATCGCCTTTAAAAGCTGTTTTTTGTTTCCTGTTTCAAAATAGTTGAGAATCGCTTTACCTGCTTTTATACCGCCCTTTGTGATGTCAAATGAGTCAAGGCTGCCCACGTGAACAAGGCTGTCCTTCGCGGTTACCTTGATTTCGGTAGGAGTTTCGTAAAGCGCGTTTCCTTTTGTGTACAAATCTATCACCCCGTTTTATATTATTCCGAGAGCGTCCTCGGTAGTGTTGTCGTCATAAGGATAAAGCTCGCCGTGAATGTATTCGTCCTTTGCCCACGGAATAAACTCGTCGCTGTTAAATTCCTCCGCAACCTCATCTGCCACAAACTTGCCGAGCTCGGTGAGCGTGTAGGACGGATAGCCCAAAACTTTTTTGTCAACAACAAGTCCGGCATCCATAAGCTTTTTCCACTTCTTTTTGAAGCAGTCCTCGATCTCCATTCCGTTGATTTTTCTGAAGCGGTCTTTTCTGACCTCGGTATTTTTAAGCGGAAGCGCGATCGACCAGCGAAGCTGCTGTTCTTTGTCGCGTACATAACCGCGGTTAAGCGCAAGCTTTCCGCTTTCGGTGAGCTCGTAATATTCGTCAAAGCTGTCTGTATTGATAAAGAAGCGATCTCTCAGCGAACTGAACGCGGTGAGTCCCAAGCCGATTTGGTCAAGCTGGGCGCAGCACTGGTTGTAGGCGTAGTGGGAATATATGTAGGGATCCTTGGTGTAGACGCGCCTGAGATTACCCTTTAGGCCGTAAAGCTTCAGGATTTCTTCGGCAACAGCCTTTTGAAGCATATTTTCCTCAAAATCGGGGAACAGCGAGGGCTCGCGGTCATAAAGCAAACCGATAATTCCCTGGAAGTCGCCGTAAGCGTCAACCTTAAGGCGGTACAGCTGGATTTCGTCGATAAGCCCCTGCTGATGGATCAGGCAGGCGCGTTCGATCGTATCGGCGAAAATATCTACGTTAACGCCCATGAAGCCGAAAATAAACTCAAGATTGAGTACAAAGCCCTTGCGCTGTGTTTTATCAAGCAGCTCTTGGGTGATTTCAACGCCGTCCTCGCGCATTTTATTTATCTTTTTATAATCCACACAGGTAAACTTATTGCGGCAATTGTCAACCGCTTCCATTATGGTTTCCACAGTGGCTTTTCTGAACATGAGCTTTAAAATTTCGGGATGAAGCGACTGCGAACCGATCGTAAGACGGTCAACGCCGTATTTTGACATGATTTCAAGACGTTTCATTCCGTCCTCGCCCGTCAGAGTAACCTCGTCAACGTCAAAATTAAACTGGGTTACCGTTGTGCGGTCTATTCTGTCGGTAAAGAACTTCATAAGCCTTTCAAAAAGGTCGGGATCCATATGTGACGGAGTGCCTCCGCCGAAGAGAATTGACCTCGCCTTGATTTTGTCCACACCGAGAACCTTCATGTAATTGTTCATTTCCATTTCAAGATGGTCAAGGTACTTTATCTGGTTTTCTCTCAGCGCGGCGCAGGATCCGAGCTCGCCCGGATAGTGGCAAAAACTGCAGTGCTGAGCGCAAAACGGAATGTGTACATAAATATCGAACATTCCGTCCTCGGGATTCTTATAGGTGCTCATAACCTCTTCCTGAGAGTGAAAAGGATACTGGGTGATCGGCGGATAGTGAACCGACGGAACAAACTTTCCCGTAGTACAAATAAGACCTTTTTCCTGAAGCTTTAAAACTTCGTCAACCCTTTTGCGGGCATTTTTCATGATTTCGCCCTTATGTTTAACATAAAGAGAGTTTTCGACGAACTCGGGGGTTGATTTTTCAACTCTTCTTACGATTTTTCTGATTGCCTCGTACTGCGCGTCGGAACACTCGGTTTTTGCAAGCATTAATTATCTCTCCTTTTATTATTTACCGACATACTGGTTTTTATATAATCTGTAATACACGCCGTGCTTTTTTAGAAGTTCTTCATGCGTGCCTGTCTCCGCTATTTTTCCGTTGTCAAACACCGCTATTTTGTCGGCGTCCTTTATGGTTGAAAGCCGGTGCGCGATGATAACGCAGGTTCTGCCGCTCATGATATTGAGCAGCGCCGACTGAATTTGCGCTTCGGTGGCTGAATCAACCGAGCTTAAAGCCTCGTCCAAAATAAGCACTCCGGGCTTCGTTACCGAAGCGCGCGCCATGCAAAGCAGCTGGCGCTGACCTTGGCTGAGTTGGGTATCGTCCTGAGATATTTCGGTGTCCATTCCGTTTTCAAGCCTGTTGATAAATTCATCGGCACAGGTTATTTTTGCGGCTTCTTCAAGCTCGCGCTCAGTGGCGGAAAATCTTCCGTAAGCGATATTTTCCCTTACCGTTCCGCCGATTATCGCGGTGCTTTGCAGCACGGTTGTAACTCTGCTTCTGAGCTCTGCCTTGGGGATTTCGCGAATGTCAACCCCGTCAAGAAGAATACGTCCGCTGTCCGGCTCATAAAACCGCATAAGCAGGCTTATTAGAGTGGTTTTTCCGGCACCCGTGCGGCCGACCAGAGCAACACGCTGTCCCTTTTCAATGGTGAGTGAAAAATCGTCGAGAACCTTTACGCCTCTGACATATGAAAACGTAACGTGTTCAAAGCTTACCGAACACGGCTCGCTTCCGGGAAGAATACGCCGTCCTTCGTCCTCCTCGGAGGGAGTGTCAAGGATCTCAAACACCCTCTCCGCCGATGACAGCGCGGTCATAAGCTGAGAGAAAATGCCCGAAAGCTCGTTGATTGGCTTTGTAAACTGCCGCGAATACAAAGTGAACGCCTGGATCGTTCCGATAGTAACCCCAAAGCCTCCGTTTATGAAAAGCAGGGCTCCGACCGCCACGATCAGCAGAAAATTCAGATTTCCGATTATACTCATAAGCGGTGACATTGCCCCGCCGAGCACCTGAGCCTTGATCGACGAATTCATCAGCTCGTCGCTTAAGCGCTCGTTTTCCGCTACACAATCATCTGTGATATTGTAGCTGTCGATGGTTTTTTTTGCGGCTATCGACTGCTCAACATGGCTGTTCATCTCGCCGACCGACTTTTGCTGGCTGCGGAAGTAGCCGAACATTTTCTTTGAGAGGAACACGGTGCACAGCACATTTAAAATTACCGTGCTGAGGCAAACCAGAGTAAGCACCGGATTTTTTATAAGCATGATAACCACACAGCCGACTATGACGATCACCGACGAAATGACGGTGCCCACAGCCTGACTGATCAGGTTGGAAATATTTTCAATATCGTTTGTCAGCCGCGCAAGCATATCGCCGCTGCGGTGCGAATCAAAAAAGCCTACGGGCAGGCGGATCAGCTTTTCCGAAACATTTCTCTTTATTGTAAGCGTAGTACTACGCGTGAGCTTTGCCGCGATCCTACCCTGGAAATAACTGAAAAGTGAAGAAAACACGAACACACCCAAAAGCACAAGCAGGATGTTTACAAGTCCCTGCCAGTCCACCCTGAGACCGTTTGACGAGATGCTGAGCGTGTCCACAGCCCTGCCGATCAAATCGGGGATCAGCAAATTAAGCAGGGTTGAAGCGGAAAGCAAAACCAACATTCCGATTATAAGCGCTCTGCTTTCCCTAAAGTATCCGAACATTCGCTTCATGGTTTTAAACGCGTTGCGCGGAGCGGATCTTTCGCCCATGTTTTCGGGACGCATCATATTATCCAAGCGAATCACCCCCTTCGGGGTTCTGGGTTTCAAAAATCGAGCGGTAAAGCGGCGAGTTTTCCATAAGCTCGCCGTGGGTTCCCTCCGCTTCGACAAAGCCCTTGTTTAGAAGCACGATCTTGTCCGTTCCCAAAACGCTTGAAACCCTTTGCGAAATAACGATTTTTGTTATGCCGCCGTATTGTTTTTCAATATTATCAAGCACCGTGCGCTCGGTTTCGAGGTCGAGGCTTGAGGTGCTGTCGTCAAAAATAAGAACCTGAGCGCGCCTGAGCAAAGCTCTGGCAATTGCGACACGCTGCTTTTGTCCGCCCGAAAGCGTGTTTCCTCTTTCGGCTATTTTAGTATCGTAGCCAAAGGCAAGTCCGTTCGCAAATTCGTCAACGCAGGCGGCGCTGACCGCCTTGTCAAACTCCGCTTCGGTAAAGTCTTCGCAGCCGCGGGTGATGTTTTCCCTTAAAGTCGCCGGGAAAATGTCGCTGTTTTGAAATACAGGGACTACGCTGTTCCTGAGGTAGCGCAGATCGTAGTTTTTTATATTTTCCCCATTCAGGAGAACTTCGCCCGAATCGGGATCGTATGAACGTATAATAAGGTTGGCAAGAGTGGTTTTTCCCGAGCCCGTGGTCCCGAGCACTCCGACCTTTTGCCCGCGTTTTATCTCGAACGAAACATTGCAGAGCGCGGGGTACAGCGAGTCCTTGCTGCGCGGATACCGGAAGGTCACGTTTTTTACCGAAATTACATCGACGCTGTCCTTAAGCGGCTTTTTGCCCGAAACAACAGCAGGCTCCATGTCAAGAACCTCAACAAGTCTGTCAGCCGAGACCTTTGAGCGAGAAATATACTGGAAAATTCCGCCCATCGTCATCATTGACATTAAAATTTGCTGAGAATAGCTTACTGCCGCCATGATCGAACCCACGCCGATCGCGCCGGCTTCAACCTGAAAGCCGCCTATGAAAATCACCGCGAGCACAACCGCGTTGAGTATGAACATTACCAGCGGATTGAGGATCGCCATAAACAGCTGAACCTTCAGCACGGTGGAGGTGAGGTCAACATTTTGGCTGTTAAAATTTGCCGCCTCGTAGTCCTCGCGTACATAGGATTTTATAAGACGGTTGTTCGACACAATGTGCATTGCCAGAACATTCATGCCGTCAACCTTTTTCTGGATTATTCTGAAAATCTTTGAGGAACGCCTGATGAAAAAAATCATCAGTCCGATTTGAACAGGAAGCGACACAAGCAGGATCAACCCGTAAACGGGATCTATCGAAAGCACCATAACTATGCCGAAAACAAAAAGCATAAGCGGCTTTACCAGCATTTGGATTACCACCGATGAAAATTCGGTCACGGTGCGCGTGTCGCCTGTCATCCTTGTAATCAGCGAGCCTGCGGTTATTATGTCGCCCTGTTCCGCGGACAGCGACATTATTTTTTTAAACAGCGACTTTCTGAGATCGCTGCCGAACCTCTGAGAGTAGATGTTTGAAAGAACGCAGGAAAAAAAACCCGCTATTCCTCCGACAACCGCCACAACAAGCATCATTATTCCTGCTTTTGTAACAACGTCTATATTCATTTTCAATACGCCGTCGTCGACGATCTGCTCCATATATTTTGGCTGGAGCACGTTTGAGGCGACCTCGGCAACCATAAGAATTACCGAAAAAAATATCGTAACGGCATAGGGTTTTAAATATTTAAAGATTTTTTTGAAAGCTGTCATTTATTCCTCCGGAAGAGGCTTGATCAATGTTATCCGCTGTCATAATTATACTGCCGCGGAATAACCGATATTAATTATTTATGCTTCGCAAACGAAAAACGTTTTGCCGAGAATATTTCAAATCTGAGTTTTTCCTGCAGGGTTCCCATAATTCCCTTTGGCAGGAAGAATATTACAAGAATGGTGATTGCGCCGAGAATGATGTTTGACCAGCCCGGGTAATGAGCCAAAAGCTCCTGTAAAAAGACATAGATCACCGCGCCGGTAATCGGGCCGCTTACCGTTCCCGAGCCGCCGATAGTAACAATAAATATCATTGAAACCGTCCAGCTGATGCCGAAACCGCTTTCGGGATAGACTATTCCTTTGTTTACAAAAAATATACCTGCCGAAACCGCGGTGAATGCCGCCGCGATCACATACACAAGCAGCTTGTGGTTAAACACGTTTACTCCTACGGCGGACGCCGCTGTAAGGTTGTCACGCATCGCGGTGAGTCCGAGTCCGGTCCTTGTTCGCAGCAGCAAATAAACAACCGCTATAGACATGACGCAGACGGTGAGCGAAACAGCGCAAATTTCTTCAATTTTCGGGTATGGAACCACGCGAATCGTAAGTCCGCTGCCCTGTTCAACGTATTTCCAGCTTAAAAACAGTTTTTCAAACGCTTCGGCTACCACCCAGGTGGCAATAGAAAAATACATTCCCTCCATCCGGAAAAGCAGCAGCGACAATACCAAAGCCACAACAACGCTTACGGCGACGCTCATTACAAGCCCTACACCGAGCGTCAAATGAAGCTTGGCGGTAGCTATTGCAACGGAATAACCTGCAAGCCCTATGTAAAGCTGCTGTCCGAGGCTTGTCATGCCGGCAAAGCCCGAAAGAAGGTTCCACATTTGTCCCATTGTGATATATAAAAATATTTGGATCATATAACGCATTGCGTTGTTAGACGCTATCCGCAATAAGCATACCGCATAAAGCACGCTGACAACGGCAATACAAACAATAAGCATAGGCAGGGAATCGAGCACCCTGACAGGCCTTTGTAACCTTTTATCTGACATCGTACCCCTACTTTCCGAAAATACCCTTCGGCTTTATAACAAGCACCGCAAGCAGCATGACATAGCTTATCAGCAAACCGTAGTTTGCTCCGCCGATAACCTGAGCCAAGCCGAACAATACGCCGGCAATCATTGTGCCCGGTACGCTTCCCATGCCGCCGATCACTACAACGACAAACGAAATAAGCAAATAGCCTCCGCCGGAGCTGGGGTAATAGGTCCACTTCATTCCCACACACAGTCCCGCAACAGCCGCGCTTGCCATGGCAATTCCCATTGCTATGGCGTAAACACGGTTTACGTTAACTCCCGAAAGCGCCGCCGCGTCGGAATCGTCGGCTGTGGCGCGTATTGCTCTTCCCGTGTGTGTGCTCCTTAAAAACAAAGTAAGGGTAGAAATTGAAACAACGCTGATTGCAAACAGCACCAGGTGAAGCACCGAAATTTCAAGCTCCCCTATTTTTATTGTGGACATGCTGTAAGAAGCCACAATGTGCTGAGCGTCAGCCGAAAAAATCATAAGCATGGCGTCCTGAAGGATTATTGATAATCCAAAGGTGACAAGCAAAGCAGGTTCGGCGCCCTTTTTCATCGCCTTGCCGATAAAGAAATATTGCAGCAAAAAGCCCGACAAAAACATTAGCGGAACCGTAATTATTAGGGTAACTACAGGGTCAACGCCGAGCATTGGCGCAAGCACGGTCGAAAGATAGGCTCCGAGCACCACAAATTCACCGTGGGCAAGGTTCGTGAGCTTTACTATGCCGAAAATCATAGTCATGCCGACGCCGAGCAGCGCATAAACGCTGCCGAGTAGTATTCCGTTAACAAGAATTTGAACAAAATACATTTATAATCTTCCTAAACAATAATCTCCGTTTTGTGTATTTATATACCGAAATACGCTTTTCTGAGCGTTTCGGAATCAATTTCAGAGGATTTTCCCGAGAGCACTATTTTGCCCTTAAGCATGATATAGAATGAATCCGAAGCTTTAAGCGCTCTTTGGGTATCCTGTTCTATCAGGATGACCGAGGTATTTTCTTCTTGGTTGATCTTGATAATCCTGCGGTAAATATCCTTAATAACAGCCGGGGAAAGTCCCAGCGATATCTCATCAAAAATCAGGCAGTCCGGACAAGCCATAAGCGCTCTGCCGATCGCCGCCATTTGACGCTGGCCGCCCGACAATGTGCCCGCGGGGCGCTTTCTCATTTCTTTTAAATCGGGGAAAAGCTCATATACGCGGCAAAGGGTTTCCTTTGATTTTTTGCGCGCCGCTTTGGGAAAGCTTCCCATAAGCAGGTTGTCCTGAACCGACATACGGTTAAAGCACCTTCCGCCCTGAGGAACCAGCGAAAGTCCCTTTGACACGATTTTTTCGGCCGAAAGGTTGGTTATGTCGCTGTCTTTAAACCTTACCCTTCCCGAGGATGACCTGTGAAGCCCGGCTACAGTATTGATAAGGGTGGTTTTTCCTGATCCGTTAAGACCTATCAAAGAGATTATCTGCCCCTTTTCTACCTTCATGTTCACTTCGTTCACGGCAGAAAAATCTCCGTAGCCCGCGCTCAGGTTTTCGATGTCAAGAAGCGCTTCACTCATTTTCATCAACCCCCAGATAAAGCCTTTGAACCTCAGCGGATTCCATCACCTCGCGGGGATTTCCGCTGATCACACAGCGTCCTTCTGCCATGCACATCAGCTTGTCGGTAGATCCGACCATGGTTTCGATAATGTGCTCGATCCACACTATGGAGTGACCGGCAGCCTTAAGGTCGGCAACCAGCCTCATAATGTCCTTTACCTCGGCGTCGGTTAAGCCTGCCGCGACCTCGTCAAGCAGCAAAAGCTTTGGCTCGGTTCCCAGTGCGCGCGCGATTTCAAGACGTTTTCTGTCGAGCAAGGCAAGTTCGCCTGCTTTGATCTCGCGTTTATCGTAAAGCCCCGTTAGCCTCAGGCTGCTAAGCGCGATCTCGCGGGCGAAACGTTCCCTGTGCGTACCGCCGTGAACCGCCGCCACAAGCACGTTTTCGTATAAACTCATATTTTCAAACGGTTTGGGCACCTGAAAAGTCCTGCCCAAACCCATTTTACAGCGGACATTCGCTGAGGTGCGCGTTATATCGATTCCGTCAAACAATATTTTTCCCGAGCTCGGTTTAATCAATCCGAGCAAAGCGTTAAACATCGTTGTTTTTCCGCTTCCGTTCGGTCCGATAACACCATAAACCTGTCCTTCGTCTACGGCAAAAGACAGGTCGTTTAGTATTTGTATTCTTCCATAGCCCGCGTTTACGTTAACAAACTCTAAGATAATGCTCATTTTTCCCTCTTGCTTTGCAAGCCATGCAAGCCGAAAGCCTGAATTATTACGATTTTTTGTTTGTTGTCGCGTTACCCTCCTGATATTTGCCTGTAAGCGGAATTTCGGGATAAAGCGAGTTGTCGATAATAACCAGGTTAAGCTCGCCGTTTTTGTCACGCTGCCACTGACCGCCTGTGAGCACAGAACTGCTGTAAGGAAGTCCTTTTTGTTTTTTTGAATAATCCACCGCGCCTACAATAGTCTGACATTTAAGCTTGCCTATTGCGTCATAAACAGCCTTTTTGTCTGTAGTAGCGGCTTCCTTAAACGCCTGAACGGCAAGCTCAAGTCCGGCGTAAGCAAACGCTGTGGGCTGGGGCATTACTCTGCCGTTATCCTTTTTGTAAAGCTCGTTGATCTTTTTGCAGTCAAGCCCGGTAAGATCTGACTTAAAGGGATTTGAAGGCGCCCACCAAACCTGAGTCATAATGCCGTCGGCAAGGTCGCCGAGGGCTTCAACGTCGCTTTGCAACAGACAGCACTTGCCCATTGTAATGCATCCGATTTTTACGCCTGCCTCGATAACCGCATTATACGCGTTCATAAAATCGGGCGGAATGTTGGTTCCTGCGATTAGGTCGATTTTTTCTTCCTTAAATTTATTGGCAACATTGGTAAAGTCTGTTGTCTTTGAAGGATACTGGCCGGGATCGACAACAGTGTAGCCGTCCTCGGCAAGTCTTTTTGTAAAGAGGTCGTGCCACGAGGTGCCGTCGGTATCATTAGCGAAAAGCAGTCCTACCTTTGCCTTTGAGCCGCGGGCATAGCCTGCTTTTTCCCACAGAGCTCTTTGTGATTCATACACCTCGTCAAGGGTATAGAAGAAGTCGTAGGTCCAGTTGAATTCGTCAAGAGAATTGGCGAGCGGATCGACCGGAGATTGTGTTGCGATGCAGGGAACGCCGTATCTTTCCGCAACCTGGGCAACAGGAATAACGGTGTTAGGCGTTTGGATGGCGATCATGAGGTCTATGTTGTCCTCCTCGATAAGCTTTTGAGCCATTTCGGTACAGGTGTTTTGGTCTGACTTGGAGTCGTAAACCTTTACATCTATTGTTTTCTCCTTGCCGTCGACCGTGATCGGGTGTTCTTTTACATAGTCGGTAATCTGTTTTACCGCCCATTCGCAGCCCTCTCCGTTGCCGGCAAGCGCACCCGTTGTGGGATTAACATAGCCGATTTTTATAGTATCGGCTCCGGATGAATTTTCCTTTCCGGCTTCACCCGCACACGAGCATAAACCGAGAACAATTGCCGCAGCAAGAATTGCTGCCAAAACTTTTTTCATGTAAATCCTCCTCAAATCTCCATATAACATGAATTATTTGTAAAATAATCTTTAATATTATATCATGTTTTGTATAATTTTGTCAATAACATCACCAAAAGATATACAGAAAGTTTATTGACGTTTTAAATTTTCAAATTTACTCTTACTCACCCGGCAAAACTGATCACGACAAAATATTATTTACAAGTGACAAAGCGCAGATTTAGGTGTATAATAAAACAATAACAACTATGGGGATGATTTTGTGAAAAAAGCTTTAGCAGTAATACTTTGCGTTGTCCTGGCACTTTCGGCGGCTCCGGCTGTGTACGCAAGCTCCGCCGGTCAAAGCGCCCCGGAGAGTGAAAACTTATACATTCCTCAGCTTCATATCAATACCGAAAGCGGAAACGGTACCTCGCTGCAAAAAGAGGACGGTTATGTCAACGCTGATTATTCGGTTGACGACGATAAACCGGAGCCTGTGGCTGTAAAAGTAAGGGGTAACAGCACCGCAATGACGGCAAAAAAATCGTTTACCTTTAAATTCGATTCAAAGAAAGATTTGTTCGGCATGGGCAATGGTAAAAAATGGGTGCTGCTCGCCAACGCCTTTGACCCTACGCTGCTGCGCAATTACATAGCATTTGATTTTGCGCGTGAGCTCGGAATTGACTACACCTCAAATCAAAAAATCGTTGAGCTTTGGCTTGACGGCAAATTTCGCGGCTGCTACACTTTGATGGAGCCTGTTCAGGAAGGCAAGGACAGAGTTGACATTGATACCGACGGCAACAAAGACTTTATGCTTGAATACGAGCGTTTGAGAACCGACGAGGGTACAACTTACATTACCGCAGGCGGCCTGCGCTTTGGCATAAGCGAGCCTGACGAACCGGACACAGACCAGGTAAGCTATATAACCGAAACCATGGAACGCCTTACAAACATAATTGATTCGGGCAGCGAAAAAGAAATCAAAGTGAATATTGATGTTGATTCGTTTGTTAAGTTCTATGTGCTGAATGAATACATTAAAACAAATGACTTTGATTTCAGCTCGGTGTTTTTCTATTATAAAGACGGAAAGCTGTACGCGGGCCCGCCGTGGGATTATGACTTGACCATGGGAAATGTTAACAAAGATTTTTCCGCTAACTCGGCGGCGGCTTTTAAAACAGACGGAGAATATATCAACAGCAAGCTGTTTTATAAAAAGCTCTGCTCTTACGGCTGGTTTATGGATAAGGTTCGACTTGAATACGAGCATCACTCAAGGTATATACGCAAATTATACGCTGACGGAGGTTTGATTGACACGCTCGCGAATAAATACAGCGAGGTTTTCAGCCGCAATTACAACGAGGCAGGCTGGAGCTTTCGCTATTTGATCAACGTTATGATGTATCCCTTTCCCACATATGGCGAGAATCTTGATTTTCTTAAAAACTGGTGTGAAAACCGCGACAAATGGCTGTCGCAGTTTTACGGCATTGACTTGCTGCCCTACCGCTTGGGAGACTGCGACGGAAACGGCGTTGTCAACGTTAACGACGCGACGATGATACAAAAATACGCAGCAATGCTGATTACCTTTAGCGATGAACAAAAAAGCGCCGCGGACATAAACCGCGACGGAAAAATAAACATAGGCGACGCCACCTCGATCCAGCGCGTTGCCGCTCATTAAATTTATGTAAACTAAAAATGGCAGACGCCCTGTGTGAGGTGTCTGTCATTTTTATTGAAATCTTCTAAGTACCGTTTTTGTATGCTGTTAGCATAATTTAACAACTAACCGCCGATTTCTTTGAGATATTATGTTGATTTTTGCCTTGATCTATGCTATTATGAAGATACGAAATAACATTTATATCTACACTGTGTTATTAAGGAAGGTGAAATAATGAAAACATTTCTTGAATTAAAATGCCCGTCGTGCAATGGCGTGCTTAATGTTGATCCGGGCTTGGAGCAGGCATATTGTACATACTGCGGTGCTAAAGTTTTGATAAGCGACGAAAACAAAAAGACATATCACTACATTAATGAAGCGGAGGTTCAAAAAGCCAAAAGCGAAGAAGCAATAAAAAAAGCGGAAATCGAAGAAAAAGGAAAAAGCAATAAACGCTCGGATATATTATTGGTGCTTTGCTTTTTTATGCCCTTACTGGTAATGTTCATTATGCATATTCCTTATCTTTTTGAGAACGTATCGATCAGCGAGGAAAACAGAGTAAAAGTCACAATGTCATCATCAGATTTAAAAAAGCTTGACTATCAGGAAGCGGAGAAAAAGCTGAGAGATTTGGGCTTTACCGATATTTCCTGTATGCCCAGATATGATTTACAGATAGGATTGTTTCATCATTCGGGCGAAATCGACAGCATTTCCATAAACGGTAGTGAGAGCTTTGAAGAAGGCAAAGTTTTCTCAAAAACCGCGCCTGTCAACATTATTTTTCACGATTTTGAATCCAATAAAGAATCCAACACGGAATCTAATACAGAATCCGGCACGTCCTTGCAAGGCGCCAGCCTTGCCGCGTCCTCCGCCTTGTCTTGCGAAAAATATCCTCGCAAAATATAAGTCTACTTTCTATCAGGAATTAGTATAACATAAAAAGGAGCGGCAAAAACCGCTCCTTAATTTCTGCATTTTTATAATTAACCGATTACTCTTACCTTGATCACGCCGTCGATCGCGCCGATTTTGTCGGCGTCGGCGTCGCCTGTAACGTCAACGATCGTGTAAGCGTAGTCACCGCGAGCCTTTGATGCGCTGCCCGCAACGCCCGATACCTCTGCCATTACAGCCTTTGAGATATCTTCAACGTTTTTGCTGATGACGCAAACGCGCTTTGTTCCTGCCGCGCGCTCAAGGCTGAGGCAGGGATAGTTAACCGAATTAACGATATTACCGTTTTCGATGTAATCCTTGATCTGGTTGCAAGCCATTACAGCACAGTTGTCTTCGCTTTCGGGAGTTGAAGCGCCGAGGTGGGGAATTACAATTACGCCATCCTCGCCCAAAATCTTGTCATTGCCGAAGTCGGTAACATACTTTGAAACCTTGCCGCTCTTAAGAGCTTCAAGAACAGCGTCGGTGTTTACAAGACCGTCACGGCTGTAGTTGAGGATGCGAACGCCGTCCTTCATTTTTGCAATCATGTCAGCGTCTACAAGATCCTTTGTGCCGTCGGTAAGCGGAACGTGAACGGAAAGATAGTCGCAGTTAACCATAACGTCCTCGCTGTTGTCCTTAATTTCTACAGCGGGATCAAGCTTTGCTCTGTTGGCGTCGCTGAGGTAGGGGTCAAAACCGATTACATTCATGCCGACTGCAACCGCAACGTTAGCAACCAAAATGCCGATTGCGCCGAGACCTACAACGCCGAGAGTTTTGCCTGTGATTTCGGGACCGACGAACTGGCTCTTGCCCTTTTCGACCTTTTTGCCCATTTCGTCGCCTGTGCCCTTGAGGGTTTTTGCCCAGTCAATACCTTCTACTACCTTTCTTGATGAAAGAAGCAGGCCTGCCAAAACAAGCTCCTTAACAGCGTTTGCGTTAGCGCCGGGAGTGTTGAATACAACAATGCCCTGTTCGGCACACTTATCCTTGGGGATGTTGTTGGTGCCTGCGCCTGCTCTTGCGATCGCAAGGAGGTTTTCGCCGAATTCCATATCGTGCATTGAAGCGGAGCGCACGAGAACCGCATCGGGGTTCTGTACGTCGTCGCCGCAGGTGTAGTTGTCGCCGAGACGGCTTGTGCCAACGGCGGCAATTTTATTTAAAGTAAGTACATTATACATTATAATCACCTTTTCATTAAATTTGGGCGGCCGCGAAAGCCGCCCGTTAAATTATTGATAAATTACTTGTTTTCAGCCTCGAACTTCTTCATGAAGTCAACAAGAGCAACTACGCCTTCGTAAGGCATAGCGTTGTAGATCGAAGCTCTCATGCCGCCTACTGTACGGTGGCCTTTAAGGTTTACAAGACCTGCTTCGGTGCTCTCCTTAACAAACTTTGCGTCAAGGTCGGCGTTGCCTGTTACAAACGGAACGTTCATGAGTGAACGGTCCTCGGGAACAACCGTGCCCTTGAAAAGCTCGGAGCTGTCGAGGAAGTCGTAAAGAAGCTTAGCCTTCTTTTCGTTGAGCTCCTTCATCTTGTCAAGTCCGCCTACTTCGTTCTTGATCCATTCCAAAACGAGCTTTGCAACATAGATCGCATAGCAGGGCGGTGTGTTGTAAAGTGAGTTAGCATCGGCATGTGTTTTGTAGTTGAGCATTGTAGGAGTGATGTCCATAGCGTTGCCGATCAAATCCTCGCGAACGATAACGATTGTTACGCCGGCGCCTGACATATTCTTCTGAGCGCCCGCAAAGAGCAGACCGAACTTTGAAACATCAAGAGGCTCGGAAACGATGCAGGATGAAATGTCGGCAACAAGCGGAATGTCGCCTGTGTCGGGAAGCTCATGATAAACTGTGCCGTAGATTGTGTTGTTAAGGCAGATGTATACATAGTCTGCGTCCTCGCGGAACATTGACCTGTCTGTCTTGGGAATATAGGTGAAGGTTTTGTCTGCCGAAGAAGCAACCGCAACAGCGTCGCCGTAGCGCTGTGCTTCCTGAAGAGCCTTCTTTGCCCACTGACCTGTAACGATATAGTCAGCCTTGTTGTTTTTGTTCATAAGGTTAAGAGCAACCATTGCGAACTGTGTTGAGCCGCCGCCCTGAAGGAAAAGAACCTTGTAATTATCGGGAATGTTCATTACTTCTCTGAGAAGCGCTTCGGCATCCTTGATAATCTTGTCATATGCCTTGCTGCGGTGTGACATTTCCATTACGCTCTGACCTGTACCCTCATAGTCGAGCATTTCTGCCGCTGCTTTTTTAAGTACAGCCTCGGGCAGCATGGACGGACCTGCGGAAAAATTATAAACTCTTGCCATGTCTTAAAAACTCCCTTTGTATTAGTTTGGGCTAACCGCGGACATTCCGCAGTACCCCTTTTTTACCTTTAAGATTATACGCTCTTTAAAAAGCGTTGTCAATAATATGGTGAAGATTTAGTTAAAACTTTAACAATATACCGCACAAACGCGGGCTGTGCCTGCAATTTATAATGTAATTTCACCAATTGTTGAAAGGATATCTTCCTTCATTCTGAGCGCTTCGGTTCTTGCCGCGTCGGCAAAGTCGTCCTCGGTAAGTCCCTGCTTTTTCCACGCGCACATGATACCGCGGCTTGAATTGATTATAGCTCCGAGTCCGCGGCTGTCAAACGCGTTTTTGGCGTCCTGAGCTCCGCCGCCCTGTGCTCCGTAGCCCGGAACAAGGAAAAAGGTGTGTTCTGCCTTTGCCCTCATTTCGGCAAGCTGTTCGGGATAGGTTGCGCCAACAACAGCGCCCACACCGGAATAACCGTACTTGCCGGGCAGGCTTTCGCCCCAGCTTTCACACATCTCGCCCATTTGAGCGTATACGGTGTTTCCGTTTTCGAGCTTCATATCCTGAAGCTCGCCCGAGCTCGGATTTGAGGTTTTTACAAGGACGAATATTCCCTTGTCCTTTTTTTCGCAGATTTCGGCAAGCGGCTTGATTCCGTCGGTACCGAGGTAGCCGTTCACGGTGAGAGCGTCGGCTCCGAAAGCGTCGACCGCCTCGCCCGCAACATCGGTAGTACCGAGGTGAGCGGTGGCGTAAGCCTCCATTGTTGTGCCGATATCGTTGCGCTTGCCGTCGGTTATTACAAACATACCCTTTGATTTTGCGTAGGCTATCGTGTCGCAAAGCGCCTTAACACCCTGCCAGCCGTACATTTCATAATAAGCCGCCTGAGGCTTGATCGCCGGAACAATATCGTAAATTTTATCGATTATCGCCTTGTTGAACTCAAAAAGTGCCGCTGCCGCGCCTTCAAGAGTTTTTCCGTACTTTTCAAAGCACGCGTCCTTGATTGACGCAGGAACATAGTCGAGCTTTGGGTCAAGACCGGCTACGGTTGGGTTTTGCATTTTTACAATGCCTTCGATTAATCTGTCAAATGCCATTATACTTCCTCCGTATTAATTACCTTTATCTCAATGCCGAGCACTCCGTATTGTGCCTGACGTTCCTTTGTGTAGTATTGCTCCATGTCCCCCGGTGACGCCGAAGCTATATTTTTCGCCGTATAGCCGCATTTTTCAAGCGGAAGTTCGCGGTAAAGCTCCGTAAACGATTGAAAGCTCCACAGCTTTGTTACCAGCGCGTTCAGCTTTTCACCGCTTTGCGTATTGGTAAACACAATGGTGTCGCCTTCGCTCAAAAGCTGCCTTTTTTCGTCATTGAGCCTTAGCTCTATGGTTTTGCTGCCGTACGCAATCAGCCCGAACGGTTCGGGATTCAGGTTCATAAAATGAGTCATATTATGAATTGATTATATCATAGAGGTCGTTAGCGAACTTGTAGTAATCTTTTCTTTCATCGTTAACAAACTGAATTGCCGGACGCGGATGGGTATTGTACTGACCGGTAAGCATATAGGGAATGTCGTAGCCCCACTTTACGCCCTGTTCGCGCAGCTGATTCATGTGGTTTTGAATGAAGCGGATTATGGGATTGACCTTATATTTCGGGTTTTTAAGGAAACCGAGCAAAAGCTCAAGCGAGCAGTTGCCGGCTCCGCGTCCCATTCCGTCAACCGTGGCGTCAAGGTAGCTTGCGCCGTAAGCCATTGCGTCGATTGTGTTGGCGAAAGCAAGCTGCTGGTTGTTATGGGCGTGGATGCCTGTGGACTTGCCGTATTTTTCGGCGATTTCTCCGTACATCTCGGCAAAGCGGCGAGCCTCTTCGGGGTAAAGTGAGCCGTAGCTGTCAACGATATAGAAGCAGGAAACGGGAGTTTGTCCGAGGATGTTCAGCGCTGTGTCGAGGTCTTCGGTTCTCGCCTTGGAAATAGCCATAATGTTTATGGTTGTTTCGTAACCCTGCTTTGCGCAGTATTCGATCATTTCAACCGCCGCGGGGATAGTGTTGATGTAGGTCGCGATCCTGATTAGGTCGATCGGACTTTCGGACTTTGGGATAATATCGGTTTCAAAATCTGTTCTGCCTACGTCCGCCATTACCGCGATCTTCATTTTTGAGTTTTTTTCACCTACTATGTCGCGGATATCGTCGTCGTTGCAGAACTTCCACTTTCCAAAGTCGTCCTCGTCAAAAATCTCCTTGGACGCCTTGTATCCGAATTCCATATAGTCAACGCCTGCCTTGAGATTTGCCTTGTACAAATCCCTTACAAACTGATCTTCAAAACGGAAATCGTTACAAAGTCCTCCGTCGCGAATTGTGGCGTCTACCACGCGTATGTCCTGTCTGACTGACAGAAGGTTACCTTTTTGTGCCATAGCACTTCACTCCTTTTATACTATTCTACCCAAATATACATTAACTTAGGGAGACCTCAAGTGCCTCCCCGGAAATATTTAATTATCTTTATATACAACTTTGCCGTCGAGCACGGTCATTTTTACCCTGCCCGTCAGGGTTTTTCCCTTAAACGGCGTGTTTTTGCTTTTTCCGTGAAGCTTGTTCACATCCACCGTCCACTGCTCGCAGGGAGCTATGAGAGCAATATCGGCAGGCGCGCCTTCGCTGAGTGTACCGGCGTTAATTCCGAGAATTTTCGCAGGATTAACACTCATTTTCCTTATAAGCTCCTCAAAGCTTAGAAGTCCTGTTTTTACAAGGAAGGTGTTGGCAACCGCGAAGGAGGTTTCCATACCGATCGAGCCGTTGGGAGATTTTTCAAAATCAGCCTTTTCCGCAGGAGTATGCGGCGCATGATCGGTCGCGATCGCGTCGAGCGTTCCGTCCTGCAAGCCCTCGATTATCGCTTTGACGTCGTCGTCGGTTCTGAGCGGAGGATTCATTCTGTAATCGGCGTCGCGCTTTAAAAGCTCCTTTTCGGTCAACGAAAAATAATGCGGAGCGGTTTCGGCGGTCACCTTTACACCGCGCTTCTTTGCGTCGCGAACAAGGGCAACGCTGGTTTTTGTGCTGACGTGGCAGATGTGTACGGGAACGTTCTCCGCCGCGGCAAGGGCGATTTCCCTTGCTGTTCCGCAGTCCTCGGCAGATGCCGGGATTCCCTTTACACCGAGCGCTTTGCTGACCTCGCCCTCGTTGATCTTTCCGCCGTCCGCGAGGAACAGATCCTCGCAGTGCGCAACAACGGTCATGCCCAGCTTTGGCGCTTTTTTCATGGCGTCGCTTAAAAATTTTGTGTTCTCAACAGGTCTGCCGTCATCCGAAAGCCCTGTCGCGCCTGCTGCCCTGAGTTCCTCAAGGTCGGTCGGCTCCTGACTTTTAAGTCCCCTTGTTATACTCGCCGCGACATAAACCTTTGAGTCGGCGTCCTTTGCCTTGTCGAGGATATATTTTACGGTTTCGGCGCTGTCAACGGTCGGAATTGTGTTAGGCATTGCGAGCAGCGAGGTCACGCCGCCTGCCGCAGCCGCCCTGCATCCGCTGATTATGTCTTCCTTGGCGGTTTGTCCGGGATCACGCAGATGAACATGCATATCAACCAGACCGGGGACCGCATAAAGTCCGCCGGCGTCGATTATTTCGGCTTCGCTGCCGACGGCCGGATTTGTTCCGACTGAGGCGATTTTGCCGTCGCGGATCAGGATGTCGCAGATTTCGTTGATGTTATCCGCAGGGGAAACCACCTGCGCATTTTTTATAAGAATGTCTTTCATTTTTTACCTCTTAGGTTTGTTCTGACCGCGCGCCTTTACCTGAACAAGTCCGCCGTTTTGAGTTTGTGTTTTTTGACGCACGGCACGCTGTTGAACTCTGCGGCGGCGTTCTTCTTCAGCCTTTTTGTGCTTCTTTTTGGCTTTGCCGCGCTTTACTTCTTTTTTAATGTTTTTTGCGAAGTAACCGCAGTGGGTTACGAAGCTTTTAAAGCCTGCCGCTGCTCTTTTGAAAAAGCTTTTCTTCTTGACCTCACGGCGCTCGGGCTCCTCTTCGACTCGGGTAGCCCTTTTTTCAACCTCGTCGATTACGTCAAATTCTTCGGCATCCTCGATTTCTTCACGGCTGATTACGCCGATGATCTTTTTGGGAGCTTCCTCAAAAAAGTCATTGCTGCTGTTAAACTTGTTATGCTTTGCTTCCTCGCGGACAAGCACCTCGTCGTTATTGTAATCGTCAAGCTCCTGCTGTTCCGCTTCTTCTTTGGTTAGTTCTCTGTCTTCATCACTGATTTCGGGTTCTTCGATTTCTTCGGCGGTTCCAACGGAGCCTTCGCCGGCTTCTTCGGGCACATCGGTGGATTCATTTTCTTCTTTTAAATCCGTTTCGTCTGCCTCATCAGGGTTGTGAGCTTCTTCAACGGATTCGTCAAATACTGTTTCCGGTTCGGCTTCTTCGGGCAGGTTTACTTCCTCAATTTCCCGAGCCGTTTTTTCGGGCTCTTCAACCTTGCTTTCGACCGGAGTTCCTTCCTCCGGTACATTCTCGGGTTGTGCGGCCGCGGGCATCGCTCCGTATTCTTCGTCCGCCTTTTTTCTGGCGTTCTGCATAAATTTAGAGAAATCAAAAACCTCTCTTAAAGCTTCCTCGTCTAAAGCTTCCTCATTATCCCGGTTGATTTCTTCCGGGGCGCTTACGTTTTCCGGGCTGGAATTAACACTTTCCTCCTCCGGGTGAACCCCGAAGTCAGCCTCTGTTTCGGAAAGTGCCTCAATAAAATTTTCGTCGTCCCCCGTATCGTCGCCGAGAAGCCTTGCGATTTCTTCGTCGGTATACGATTTTACCGGACGTGAATAATCATCGTCGCCATCATAGTCATAATAACGCTCACTCGGCTGCGCAGGCTTGCTGCTCTGACGACGAGCCTTGTTCATATCAAAGTGCAGCGTCTTGGCAATGTTGTCCTCAGATGCTGACACGTTTTCGGTTTCCGCGTATGATTCATTGCCGGCCTTGGTTTTGGCTTCGGATTTCACGGGGCTTTCAACCTTTGCGGAACGGCTGCTTGATCTTCCGGTGTTGTATTTGTTTGCAAGCTCTTCTATGATTTTATCGTTCTTGGTTTTCTGTCTGCGACGACGTGCGCGTTTTGACACAACGATTATAATAATGAGAAGAATGATCGCAAGTACGGCACCGCCTATAATTATGTAGAGCATGAAATTTCTCGGCAAACCGGATTTTGTGAATCTTACGGACGAAACGATCGCCTTTAGCACATCGTAATCGCTGCCGATAGCGTCGGCGCCGTTTCTCTGAATTGTCACGCTTACATTTTTGCCGTTTACTACGGTGTTTGCCTGGTACTGCTTGTATACCGCGTTGTCGACCGTCGCGCGGAATTCAAAATCTATCCATACGATATCGTCGACGACCTCGTCAACCGTGCTTTCGCTGTAGGTGGTTCCGTTGGAGTTTTCCTTATAGCTGACAACAATGTCGCTTAATTCGGATTCGGTAAGGCGGTTGTAGTTATCGATTTTTCTGGTATCGTCGTTTTCAAACATTGTAACCGAAACCGTTATGCTTTGGCGGCTGTCGGTTGCCAGAAGATAAATATTGCCGTCCTCCATCTTTTTCATAACATCGGCGTAGCTGTTGTTCGGCAGACTGAAAAATCCGTCCGAGCTGTCTGTGCTGCGGGTTACCGCCATCATCTCGGAATCAACTGTTAACTGCATTCCGTTGATTTCGTCAATGGTGTAGGTATTTCCTTTTGCGGCAAACGCCGGTATGACCGCGGAAACACTCAGCAAAACACAAAGTGTAACAGCGGTGAGTCTTTTTAACACTTTTTTATACATTTCCATTCCCCCAAACTGAAATTGGCGCAATAAAGTTACATACAGTTTTAATTATACCTTAATTCAACGGCAAAAACAAGTAATTTTATTACAAAATTTTAACTTTTTATAAATTTGTCGAAAAGCAAAAAAAGCAACCCGTTTGCGGCTGCTTTTTTTATGCTTATATTTTTACTTTATATTGGTTCGATGATCAAAGGTGGGCACCAATTCAGCAAGATACTTAACCGTTTTTTCGCTGTCGTTTGCCTGAGCGGATTTTTTAAGCTCAGCAAGCTTTGATATTAACACTCTTTCGTCGATATCAATTTGATTTCCGATAAAGATTTTCTTGTTTTCGGTTGACTTTAAGCCCTCCTCGTCCATCAAAAGCTCTTCAAACAGCTTTTCGCCCGGACGGAGTCCCGTAAACACAATGGGAACATCCTTGTAAGGAACCTTTCCGTACATTCTGATAAGGTTTTCGGCAAGAGTTGTGATTTTTACGGGAGCGCCCATATCGAGCACGAATATTTCGCCGCCCTTTGCCATTGCGCCGGCTTCAAGCACAAGAGAAACCGCTTCGGGTATGGTCATAAAGTAGCGGATAATATCTGGGTGGGTAACAGTTACCGCGGAACCGCTTTCTATCTGGCGGCGGAAAAGCGGAATTACCGAGCCGTTTGAGCCGAGCACGTTTCCGAATCTTGTTGTTACAAAGTCGGTATGCCTGCTGTTCTGGCTCTTATACTGTATAATCATTTCGCACGCGCGCTTTGTGGCTCCCATTACATTGGTCGGGTTAACAGCCTTGTCGGTGGAAATCATTACAAACTTATCAACATTATATTTTTCGGACAGGTCTGCTACATTGTAGGTACCGAAAATATTGTTCTTTACCGCTTCCTCGGGCACGGTTTCCATTAGCGGAACATGCTTGTGAGCGGCGGCGTGAAATACGATTTGAGGTTTGTACTCTTTAAAGATGACCTCCATTTTATCGTAATCGCGCACCGATGAAATAATTGTAACAAGGTTGATTGCCGAACCGTATTCAAGCAAAAGCTCCTGCTGAATATCATAGGCGTTGTTTTCGTAAATATCAACGATTATAACCTGCTTCGGGCTGTATTTTACAATTTGGCGGACAAGCTCGCTGCCTATGGATCCGCCGCCGCCCGTTACCATGCAGACCTTGCCGTTGATGAATTTGCTTATCTTTTCGCGGTTAAATTCAATCGGTTTTCTGCCGAGCAGATCTTCAATTTTTATTTCCTTAGCCTGAGAAATAAGCGGTTGCTGTTCGTTGAACAAAATCTCGCTTAGGTAAGGAACGACCTTGATTTTACATTCGGTTGCCGAGCAATAGTCCAAAATTTTGCGTTTTTCATCCTCTTCACAGGACGGGATCGCGACAATAATATTGGTGATGCCGTATTTTGAGCAAATTGCCGGGATTTCGGGACAGGTACCCACAACCTCTACGCCGTTTACCTTTGTGTGAAGCTTTGTGGTGTCGTCATCCACAAGACAAACAGGCAGAATTTTATGCGAAGGATTGTTTATATCCGATCTGGCGTTTCTGATTTCGGTAAGAATCATTCTTCCGGCGTGTCCTGCGCCTACAATAAGCGTGCGCTCGGAGTTTTCGTCCCGTCCGCTTTCGACAAGCTCCAAAAACGTCCTTTTAAAAATAAATCTGAAAAGCAGTACCCCGATGGTCGCGACGATGAAATACAAAAGCACAAATATTTTCCTCGGCGACATGTCCATCATTGTAAGAACAGCGAAGCCTATGACGAACCCGACAGCCATCGCGAAGGCACATATGACATAATCCTTTATGTCAAAATATCGCCATAGCCGCGAATAGGCACCGAACGCGAACAGCATAAGCGCACAGCTGAGCAGGTTTATCACCATATAATAAAACAATATCCCGTTTGACTCGGCTCCGATAACCTTAGTTACGGCAAGAGCATAGTTAAGCGATAATCCGCTCGTTATAATGATAAATATATCGGCAAGCATTAAAACAATCTTGCGTAAATTTATTTTTTTCATACATTTCCTCTATCTACACATTATCATAATACATAATAAATCAAAGTAATTATAATACAGCCGATTGTAAAAGTCAATCTAAAAAAACGGCCTATTGTTTATTATGCCGCAATGAATAAGGGGAAATTTACTCACATATATTTTACCAAAGCCATTTGGCAAAAACCGCGGGAGGGTTTTTATTGAACGGATTAACAGAAGAACGGGCGGCAATGCTCGCACGGTACATAATAGAGCGCAACGCCACTGTCAGAGCTGCGGCGCAAAAGTTCGGGATAAGCAAAAGTACCGTGCACAAGGACGTCAGCCAAAGGCTGAGGACTTTTAACCCGTCGCTGTACAGAAGCGTGCGAAAGGTACTTGATACAAACAAAATCGAGCGGCACATGAGAGGCGGACTTGCCACACGCGAAAAATACCTGCGCAGAAAGCAGGCGCTGAATTCGGCAAAGCAAAAGGGCTGTTCGGATGAACAACCCTTAAATTTAAATAAAAATATCAGTTAACGGTATAAATCTTAGCTAATTGTTTTTGCAGCTCGGTAGCGTCGTTTACTGTCACATTTCCGTCGCCGTCAATGTCAGCCGCGGCAAGCTGTCTTGAGTCAAGCTGAATCAGTACCGCCTTATAGCGCTGAATAGCTGTTACATCGCGTATATCCACTCTGCCGTTGCCGTCGACATCGCCTAATTCAAGCGGAGGCAGGGGCTCGTCAACATGACCTAAAAGCCAGCTGTCAAGGAAGTCGTTGGGGTTTGAAGCGGTGTAGGCGTAAACATCGCGGTTGATAATATTTATTCCGTAAATATTTCCGTTTGACGGATTATGCGCAAATTCGGAAACGGTATCCGTGGTCATATCATATGTATTAACGCTGTTGGGTGAATTAAAATAGAACAGTCCGTCAAGATATTCAAGCCCCGAGAAGAAGCCTGTCCAAAATCCGCCGCCCGGCGCGCTCCAATAATAGTTAAAGCTTTTTATGGTTTGTGTTGTATTGTTTACGGGATTATAGCGCACAAGGCTGCCGGTGTAATTACTGCTGTTGTATTTCATTGCGTACAGGCTTCCGTCAACATAGCAAAACCGCGACTTAACATCCCTGAACAAAGCGTTGTCATAGGTTGAGGGCGATGGATAAAACGAGGTGTAGCCTGTGTGGGGATCTCCGAGAGCTGTCGATCCGATAAGAGAATCGCTGACAAGAAAGAACGTGTGATAAACAAGTCCGCTGTGTGTATTCGGACGGGTTTCACCGGAGTAATACTGGTAATAGTAAGCGTCCGTTAAGGTGGGATCATCCCATGTGGGATCAACATGATAATAAGTACCGTCGATACAAACCTTTACCCACTGGTGAGACATGCCGTCCGTGTCGTTTTGGTCTTTTTTAGGCGAAATAACCATCTCACATTTAATTCCTGCCTGAGCTAAAAGAAACGCGTATGCCTTTGAATAGTCCTCGCATTTTCCCGTACCGTCAACCATAAGAGAATAAGTTGAGCCGTCAAGCAGGTATGAACTGTTTAAAATAAGCTCGTCATGCAGAATAAGCGCCTTTTCAAAATCAGTCATGCCGGGCTTGATTTTTGACAGATAATAGTCCGATTTTTCATCAAACTCCGCCATCATAGTGCTGACTTCTGCGGCGGTGTATGTGTAGTCGACCACCAAAGAATAGATGCAGCTTACACCGTTGTATGTGGTTACATAATAGCTGAAGCCCTGGTCAACATAAAACAATTCCGGGTTCATATTGGTTACCGCTTCAAACAAAAGTCTTGCGTCCGACGTGGGAATATGATATTGGCTTATATTTATCTGCGACTGTCTGTTTCTGATTCCCTGAGCCAGTGCTTGGATAGCTCCGGCATTTTGAGAGGCAAAATCATGATGGATGGTTATATATCCCGAAGGAGTTATTTGCGCAGCTGAAGCACTCACAGCCGCAGCTGCCATTCCCGCAGCGATCGCCGCGCTTAACACTGCCGAAGCAAGCTTGCGTAAGGTTTTTTTAATACTCATATTATAATACTTTATAATTATTATATCATTTTCCTATTTGTTATTCAATAAGCAAAATAATGGTATATTGTGAAAATTATTGTATAAAATAACCATACAAAAAGCGCAGGTGCTTTCCCGCGCTTAATATCAATATTTTTATTTTTTTTCGGATTTGCTGTTGCTGCCGGGTTTTACCGTTTTTTCCTCGTCAAGCTTCTTTTTGAGCTCTTCTCTTGCCACTGCAAGCATAAGCTTAATACGGTTTTCCTGGTTTACCTTGGGCGCGCCGGGATCGTAGTCGATGGTCACGATGTTGGCGTTGGGTTTAACCTCTTTGATTTTGCGTATTGCGCCCTTTCCGTTGATGTGGTTGGGCAGACATCCGAACGGCTGGGTGCAAACAATGTTTTCATAGCCGGTTTCGGCAAGCTCAAGCATTTCGGCGGTGAGCAGCCAGCCCTCGCCCATCTTGCTTCCGTAACCGATCACTCCCTTTACAAGCTCTTTGGTGTGGGCGTACTGATGCGGCGGAACAAAGCTGAACCTTTCGGCTGCCTCGACCATTAATTTTTCAAGCTTGGTCAGGTAATCAAGAAGCCTCTTGCACACCTCGTATTTAATACGGTTGCCGCCGAACATTTTATAATCCTCGATGCGGTTGTCAACCTTAAACGCGGCAAAGCCCATGATTCCCGGCACACAAACCTCGCAGTCCTGTTCGGCAAGAAATTCTTCAAGCCCGTTGTTAGCCATCTTGGAATATTTTACGTAAATTTCGCCTACGATGCCCACCTTTATCTTGGGCACCTTGTTCAGTTCGATTTTGGAAAAGTCCTTGGTGAGCTTGTGGAGGTTTTCATCAACCTCCTCGAGCGTGTAGCCTCTGCCCTCGATAAGCATATTGGAAATTCTTTCGCTCCAGGTGTCAACAAGCTGCATCGTTTCGCCCTTGTTGATCTCGTAAGGCTTGGTTTGGTTTGACAGCAGCATAAGCTGGTCGCCGTAAACAAGACCTCCGAGAAAGCGTCTGATAAGCGGAAGAGTAAGCGAAAAGCCGGGATTTTTCTCCATTCCGAAGGAAAGTGAAATTACCGGAACAAAATCGAAGCCTGCCTTTTTCAGCGCTTTTCTCAGAAGAAAAATATAGTTTGACGCACGGCAGCCTCCGCCTGTCTGGGTAATCATGAGCGCAACCTTGTGAACATCGTATTTTCCGCTTTGGAGAGCGTGAATAAACTGACCGATTACCAAAAGCGCGGGGTAGCAGGTATCGTTGTGAACATACTTCAAACCGGTTTGGGCAATTTCGGGACCGGTAGTTTCAAGCAGCTCTGCCTTGTAGCCGTAATGAACGAACACATTCTTCAGTATTCTGAAATGAATAGGCGACATATTCGGCATTAATATTGTATAATCCCTTTTCATCTGTTTGGTAAAAATCAAACGGCCGGATTTTTTGTCGTATTTCAATTCCGCCATAGAGAATTTCCTTTCAAGCCCCCGGTTAATCGTTGTCGATTGCGGCAAGCAGACTTCTTATGCGAATCTTGACCGCGCCGAGGTTTGTAATTTCATCTATTTTAATCTGGGTGTAAATTTTATTTTCGGATTCGAGAATTTCGCGAACCTCGTCGGTTGTTATCGCGTCAACGCCGCAGCCGAAGGACACAAGCTGGACAAGCTCCATATCCTTGCGCGTGGTTACATACTTTGCCGCCGCGTACAGGCGCGAATGGTAGGTCCACTGGTTGAGCACATGGGTTTGGAATCGTTCGACCTTTGAGGAAACAACATCCTCGCTTACAATAGCCACGTTGAAGCTCGAGATAAGCTTGTCGATTCCGTGGTTGATTTCGGGATCGACGTGGTACGGACGGCCTGCGAGAACGATTATTTTTTTGCCCTCTTTTTCAGCCTTGGCGATAATTTCATCTCCCTTTATCTGTACCTTTTGCCTGTATTTGTCCTGCTCCTCATATGCCTTTTTAGCGGCGATCCTGACCTCGTTTAAGGTAAGGTCGGGGAAGTAGAACGAAAGACGCTCGTAAGCCTTCCTCGGGAAATCCTTGGGACGGTGGATGCCGAAATATTCCTTGATGAAGTGCACCTTTTTGATGTCCTTCATATTGTTTTGTATAACTTCGGGATAATAGGCAACAACAGGACAGTTGTAGTGGTTGTCGCCGAGGTGCTCGTCAAAATTATATGAAAGACAGGGATAAAAAATCGTTTTTGCTCCCTCGTCGATCAATGTTTGTATATGACCGTGCATAAGCTTTGCCGGGAAGCAGATGGTGTCGCTGGGGATGGTCTGCTGACCGCGCTGATAAAGCTTGCGGCTTGAAAACGGAGATTTGAAAACCTCGAACTTCAACTCGGTAAAGAAGCGGTACCAGAACGGATAAAGCTCAAACATATTGAGTCCCATGGGGATCCCGAGCTTTCCGCGAAGCCCTTCAACGGGTTTATACCCGTTGAGCAGTGAAAGCTTGTATTCATACATATTCATGCCCGAAACGGGAGCTTTGCGTGTTACCGGGCGTTCACAGCGGTTGCCGGCGATAAAGCGCCTTCCGCCGCCGAAGGTGTTTATTGTAAGGCGGCAGTTGTTTGAGCACATTCCGCAGTTTGTAACCTTGATTTCATGAACGAAGTTTTTCAGCTCGTCAATGCCCGAAATACTGCTTTTTCCGCTGCCCTTTGATTTTTTCATTGAGTAAAGCGCGGCTCCGTACGCTCCCATAAGTCCGGCAATATTCGGACGTACGACCTCAACGCCCATCTCTTGTTCAAATGAACGGAGCACTGCGTCGTTGAGGAAGGTTCCTCCCTGAACAACAATGCGCTTGCCGAGTTCGTCGGGGCTTGAGGCACGGATCACCTTGTAGAGCGCGTTTTTAACAACGCTGAGCGAAAGCCCGGCGGATATATCCTCGATCGTAGCGCCGTCTTTTTGTGCCTGCTTAACGCTGGAGTTCATGAAAACAGTACAGCGGGAACCGAGGTCAACCGGACGTTTTGCAAAAAGTCCGAGCTTTGAAAACTCCTCGATTTCGTAACCGAGAGCATTGGCAAAGGTCTGCAAGAAGCTTCCGCAGCCCGATGAGCAAGCCTCGTTTAAGAAGATATTGTCTATTGCGCCGTTGTGGATTTTAAAGCACTTGATGTCCTGACCGCCGATGTCGATGATAAACTCGACGTCGGGCATAAAATACTTTGCTGCGGTAAAGTGCGCAATAGTTTCAACAACTCCGTAATCCACGTTGAACGCGTTTTTAATAATGTCCTCGCCGTAGCCCGTGACCGCAGACGAAACAACATTGAGCGTCGGGTTGACCGCGTAAACCTCCCCGAGGAAAGCCTTGATGATTTCAACAGGGTTTCCCTTGGAGGGCAGGTATTTTGAGTAAAGCAGCTCGCCGTCCGAGTTGAGCACAACTCCCTTTACGGTGGTTGAGCCCGCGTCCATACCGATGTAAGCCTTGCCCTTATAGTCCTTGAGCTCCTTTTGCTTTACATCAGCCTTTGCGTGGCGCGCCTTAAATTTTTCGTATTCCGCCTCGTTTTCAAACAGAGGCGGATTGAACGCGAAGTTTCCCGAACCGCGGTAATTCTTCACTTTTTCGATAATATCATCAAAATCTATTGTGTTTTCGGCGCAAAGAGCCGCGCCGCAGGCAACGTAATACAGTGAATTTTCGGGGCAGATCCCCTTTGTTCCGAGGGTGCGGTCAAAACAGTTTCTGAGCTCGCTCATAAACGTAAGCGGTCCGCCGAGGTAAACAACCTGTCCCTCGATTTCACGTCCCTGAGCAAGTCCGGCAACAGTCTGACTGACCACGGCGTTAAATATGCTTTCGGCGATGTCTGCCTTTCGGGCGCCCTGGTTTAAAAGCGGCTGGATATCGGTTTTGGCGAACACGCCGCAGCGCGAGGCGATTGTATAGGTCTTTTCAAATTTTTTTGCAAGCTCATCAAGATCCTCAAGCTCAACATTAAGAAGCGTAGCCATCTGGTCGATAAACGCGCCGGTGCCGCCTGCGCAGGTGCCGTTCATTCGCACTTCAAGACCGCCGGTGAGGAAGAGTATTTTAGCGTCCTCGCCGCCCAGCTCGATTATTACGTCGGTGCCGGGGATGTAAGTATTTGCGGCAACTCTGGTGGCATAAACCTCCTGCACAAAGTCTATTCCGCAATCTTGGGCAACGCCCATGCCTGCCGAACCCGACAGTGCAACTGCTGCGTTTTCAACTCCGTCAATTTGAGTGCGCACTCTGGCGAGGATTTCGGAAATTTTATCCGTAATCTGTGACAGATGGCGTTCATATGTACTGTAAATCAGCTTGTTGTCGTCGTCAAGCACAACGCATTTTATTGTTGTTGAGCCGATATCAAGTCCTAATTTCACTGTTTGCCTCCGTGTGTAAGCCGTGTTTGATTTCACGGCAAAAACTAAGATTATGCGCCGTACAAACGGGCATTATATTCCATTATCGTCAATATATTATTATATTACTTTCGTTAATTGTTTGTCAATAGAACGGTTTGTAGATATTATCCAAAGAATGATTTACTTTTTTGGCAATTCTTTAATATGTTAATTAACTGGGATATTTTATCAGGAATTATTATCGAAAATATTTTCGATTTGCATGAGCATTGTCCGTTTTTTGGGACACCAAATAATTTATAATAAAAGCACAAGGCATAAGGTAATGAAAAAGAAAAAAATAAATAAATTGGAGGAAGGCAGAATGATTAATTTCAGTATTTTTATTTTCATTATTTACGCGGTTTACGAATCGGCGGCGAATATTGTTTTCGGGAGCGGCAGAAAAAAATACCGCCGGCACAGAAGGCGCAGGGCTTACGCCGTTGCGGCAAAGCACAAAAGGGCACAGCAAACAATTTTATACACCCCCAAAAAAGCGGACACACAAAAGCGCGGAAGCCGAAAAGCTCCGCGCTTACTTTTTTATTACTGCTCTATGGCTACGATCGCCTGAGAACCGAGCTCCTTAAACCTTTGCTCGGCAAGCTTCTTTTCAAAGTGGGACACCTTGCCGGCAACCGAGTCCGCCATAAAGTAATCCTTTTGGTCATAGCCGATAAGCACCATGCAGTGCTCGTTTTGAAGCCATGTAAATGTATCGCCCTTTTTTGTCTTGGCGTTTTCGTCAACAAAATCAACAACCCACGATGCCTTTTCATATGGCTCCTGCATGTAAGTTGTCGCCCAAACCATTACGCTGATTCCGTTTTTGACGTATTTTTGGCAAAGGCTTTCAAGGGTTTCGCCGACAACCGAGGTGGCTTTCAGCTTGGACTTTTTCGCCTCAAAAAACTTATTCATTGACTTTGCCATTGCAGGCGAGTATATTCCGTAGCCGTTTTCAACGGTTCCGGCGAACGCCGAATACATGTCGGGTCCGAAACGCGTTCCGTCATCGCCGTAGCTTATCGGTGAGCAAATAAGGTAGTTTTCGGCAAAATCGAATTCGTCGGTGTCAAAGCCGAGGCTTTTAAGCAGCATTGTGCACGCGTAGGTTTCACAACCTGCCTTAAGCTCGTTCTGCGAAACAATAGGCACTCCCTGAATTTGAAAGCTCTGCGGTTCGGTGACGGGCTGGGTTTCCTCGGTTTTTATCTCAACCGGCTTTGGCTTTGGCTTTGGAGCTATGGGCGCAGCGTTGATTATTACAAGAAGAACCACGATGATAACAGCCGAAACAGTTAAAAATCCTGCCATTGAGCCCGAATTTTTCCGTCTTGAGTTCCTGCGGCTTCTGCCGTTTTTGCGGTTCCCGCTGTTTCTGCGGTTTCTGCTGCTCATCATTTCCCTTCTTTCCCTAAAAATCTATTAAAGCGGCAATAACATTTTTGCTACGGCAAAGTAGATCAAAAGCGACAGCGAGTCGCAGACCGTAGAAATAAGCGGGTTTGCCATAACCGCAGGGTCAAAGCCGACTTTGTTAGCCAATATAGGCAGACTTGCACCGACAATTTTCGCCATTACGATTGTACCAACCAAAGTTGCCGAAACCACAAAGGCGATCTCAATAGAACTTCCGGCTCCCGTGTAGTTGCGCAAATCGAAAAACAGCAGCTTAAAGAAGTTAGCGACCGCAAGGGTAAGTCCGCAAAGCACGGCAACCCGGATTTCCTTCCAGAGTACCGACAAGATATTTCTGAACTCAATTTCTCCCAGCGACAGGGCACGGATTACCGAAACCGAAGCCTGCGAACCGGCGTTACCGCCCGAGCCTGTAATCATGGGAATAAACGAGGACAGAATAATTATCTGAGCCAAAATGCCGTCGAACGACGAAATTATCGTACTTGTAAACGTAGCCGACAGCATAAGAATGAGCAGCCACGGCGCGCGCTTGCGGTAAAGTCCGAATACACCCGTGCGCATATACGGCTTGTCGGAAGGCAATACCGCCGCCATTTTTTCGATATCCTCGGTTGCCTCTTCCTGGATGACGTCAATGGCGTCGTCGATCGTAACAATGCCGACAAGGCGCATTTCGTTGTCAACAACGGGAAGCGCGAGGAAGTTATAGTTTGAAAACATCTGGGCAACCTTTTCCTGGTCGTCAAGGGTGTGAACGGAAATAACGTTTTCCTCCATCATATCCTCTACCCGGGTGTCATCCTCGGCAAGCAGAAGGTCTTTGACCGTAGTTATTCCGATAAGCTTGTTGTTTTTATCGTTAACATAACAGGTGTAGATCGTTTCCTTGTCAACACCGGTGCGTCTGATACGTTTAATTGCCATTTCGGCGGTCATATCGGGACGAAGCATAATAAACTCGGTTGTCATAATTGAACCGGCGCTGTCCTCGGGATACTTTAACAGCTCGTTGATCTGCCTGCGCATATCCTTGTCCGCCTGGCGCAGTATTCTTTTGACGACGTTGGCGGGCATTTCCTCAATAAGATCGACCGCGTCGTCCACAAACAGCTCGTCAACAACCTCTTTAAGCTCGCTGTCGCTGAAGCCGTGAATCAAAAATTCCTGTGTTTCGTCGTCCATTTCAACAAAGGTTTCCGCCGCGAGCTCCTTGGGCAGAATCCTGAATAAAATAGGTGTTTTTTCATCCTGGAGCTCCTCAAAAACCGCGGCAATATCATACGGCTTCATGGTAACCAGAATGTCCCTGAGTGTGCCGTACTTTTTTTCCTCCAGCAACACCTTGATTGTTTCGGTAAGGGTTACATTAACCTGAACCATCATCTCTCCTCCTCCGGCGTTTTAATGCATCGTGGAAAGACGAGTTCGTGGGTAAAATTTAAAATATTACCGCGCAATTACAGTAAAGCGGTAATTACAGGGTGATACTTTAAACAAAATGAACGCGGTATTGACGTTCATTTCTACTTCGCCCGGGAACTCCGCCTAAATTTCCGTCTGCGTCCATTAATTTTTCACCTCACAAAATAATACTCGGGCAAAACCCATACACAATATTATTTTAGTCTATTTTGCCCTTATTGTCAATCTGTTTTTCGCCGCTGACGGCAATGCTTAACAGTTTTTTACAACAAGTCCCTTAAAACTTGATTTTTTTTAAAACTATAGTATAATAGGTTTATACTATTGATAAAAAACGTTAAACGGTATTTTGCAATCTTCATTTTTATCAGGAGGTTATCAATGAAAAGTCTTGTAAAAAAATATTTGCCCTACGCTTTGGTTATTTTGGCGGTTTATCTTATAACGCCGCTGTTCTTTATGGGGGCGGACAAAGGTAACTTTACACCCGTGCTTTATTACTTCATTTTTCTGCTGACGGCTGTAGGCTGCGCCGCTTTCTTCAGCGCCAAAAACGGACTTGATTTTCTGTTCGCGCTTATTGCGCCGATCGCGTTTTTGTTTACGATGTTCATTTACCTTGGCGGTTTCAGCCTGTTTTCAATTATTCTGCTTGCGCTGTACCTTGTCGCAGGCGTTTTCGGACTGTTTTTGGGCGACCTTGTTTTCGGCGAAGAACGCCATAAAAAGGAAAAGCAGGATCAGAAAAAGGCGGAAGAGGTTCTGCTGAGGGCAAAGCGCCGCGACGAACGCGAAAGCCGCAGAATCAACAGGGAAAGCTCGGTTAATTCCGCAAGGCGCGAACGTGCCGAAAATCAGCAAAAAGAAAGCGGCAGCGTGGAAACCGCTCCCGCCGCCGAAAAAGCTCCGTCTATTGACGAAGATGATTTTGATTATGATAAATATATGTCGGACATCGACAAGCTGCTTGAGGACGACAAGTATTAAACGCAGTAAAGGTTAGTGTCCCACGCCGGAATGTACGGATGATGGCGCAAGTATATTTTGTATTCGGGGTTCAGCTTTTTTATGAGAAGCGGAAGTCTGAAAATATCCTCGAACCTGTGATACGCTGAGAAATTTAGCTTAGGCTTAAAGTTTTTCAGCGTATTTTTTGCGCCGATAAGCGTTTCAAAGTCCGCTCCCTCAACGTCGGCTTTAATGTAAGTAGCCGCCGCGCCGCAAAGTATTGTGTCGACCGCGGCAACATGGGTTTGAACGCCGGAATCCGAAATAGCGCTGTTTCGCCCTGCCTTGTTGTTAAAGGTTAGTATTGTGTTGTGGCTGTATGCGCCGAGCTGCCAAAGCTCGGTGTTTTTCATACCCAAGCAATGCTCGCTTAGCTTTTTGTAGTTCTTTCCGTTCGGCTCAAGGGCTACGATTTTGCGGTAGCTTCCGCCGCTGTAATGCAGAAACTCGTCGATTGTATCGCCGTTGTAGGCTCCTAAATCCAAATAAAGCTCGTTTTGACCGAGTTTTAAAATATTATTAAACGCCTCGTCCTTAGCGGTAGTGATTTCGTCGAGCAGCTCCATTTTACCCGTATAATAAAACCTGAGCACATTTTCATATACTCGGCGTGACAAACCGTCCTCTAAAAGCATGTATGCCGATTCTATGCCTTCACGGTATTTTTCGGTAAATCCGCCGTCAAAGATAACATCGCCGAAAACCGGAACGCTCGGTACAAGCGTTGTGTGCTTTTGAGCGACCTCCTTAATATGATCCATAACTTCCGGGAGCTGACTTGCGAAGCACAGCGCAATAACAAAATCGCCGTATTCCCGTTCGAGCTCGCCGAGTTTTTTTACGCGGAAGCCGTGAAAGCTTTGACCGCGCACAAAATCATCGCTTGCCATTACAGCCGAAGCTTTTATTCCGTACTTTTCAAATGCCGCGAGCACCTTGTCGGCACCGTCGCCCATTCCGTAGAGCACAACGGGCTTGCTGCAGGTTTTAAGACTTTCCCACACCGACAGTGTATTTGTAATAGAATCCAACATAATATCCTCCGCGTTTACGGTTAAGAATAGTATAAAAAAACGCCCACCCTGCTGGGTGGACACTTTCATAATGTTGGCATCTCCCTATTTTAACAGCCCGTCTCCAGACCACTATCGTCGGCACCACTGAGCTTAACTTCTGTGTTCGGTATGGGAACAGGTGGACCCTCAGCGTCATCGACACCAACTTAATATATGCTGCCCTTTTTTGAAGGACAGCACTCATTATACTACGTGTTTTGCTGTTTGTCAACACGTTTTTTAAGATTTTGTGAAAATCTTAACAATTTCACTGACATACATCTTGTGATAATCGCCGTTGTAAAAGCTTTTTACCGAGGGTTCAACAATACTCTCCTCGTTTAAATTTTGAGCGTAAAGCTTTTTGCAAACCAAAACAAGCCTTGCCTCCTCAAAATAGGGCACGCCTTCTTCGGTAAAGGCAGGCGTAAGCCCTGTTTCCTTGACCTTGTCTGTGTCGCGTCCGCTTTTTGTTCCGCAAAAGTTAAGCGCGCTGCGAAAGCTTTCATCAAAAAAGCTCATGGTAAAATAACCGTTGTTCTCAATGAACTCAAAGGTGTATCGCTGCGGACGGATAAATGTAAATGCAACGGGTTTGTTCCACATAATACCCGCGCCGCCCCAGCTTACGGTCATGGTGTTGAAGCCTTGGCTGTTGCCTGCGGTTACCAAAGCCCAGTCGCTGCCTATTAGTTTAAACGGATTATCACTGATTTCACTCGCGCTGATCTCTTTAAATTCTGACATGTTCTGCCTCCTGTTTTTCATTATATATAGTATAGTCATCTGTATGTTTTTAGTATAGCACAGTTTTGAATATTATTCAATATTATGGCGCAAATATTCAAGATAATGAATATTATTTCAAAGAGATTGCATATTTTTTCTTATAAAGACCGCTGCTCCGTGGGTGATAAATTTGAGTTATCAACGAATTTTCAGTTATTTTTCAGCTAAATAAGCTATTTTATTTATTAAAACACTTTAATTTTGTGCAAAGACAAAAAATTGAATATTTATTCAAAAAACACTTGATTTTTTTTTAACAAGGAGTATAATGTAATAGAAACATAAAATTACGGAGGTAAAAGCAATGGCAGACAATAAAATCAAAAAAGTAGTGCTCGCTTATTCGGGCGGTCTCGATACATCGATCATCATCCCCTGGCTCAAGGAAAACTATGACAACTGCGAGGTTATCGCGGTTTCGGGAAACGTAGGTCAGGGCACAGAGCTTGACGGCCTTGAGGAAAAGGCTATTGCCACAGGCGCTTCAAAGCTTTATATCGAGGACTTAAACAAGGAATTTGTTGAAGAATATGTATTCCCCACCATCAAGGCAGGTGCGGTTTACGAGGGAAAATATCTTTTGGGCACAAGCTTCGCGCGCCCCGTTATCGCCAAGAGAATCGTTGAAATCGCAAAAGCGGAAGGCGCGGACGCAATTTGCCACGGCTGCACAGGCAAGGGCAACGATCAGGTTCGTTTTGAGCTTGCGATCAAGGCTTACGCACCCGATATGAAGATCATCGCTCCCTGGAGAACATGGGAATTCAAGTCCCGTGAGGAAGAAATCGCTTACGCCGAGGCAAAGAACATTCCTCTTAAGATAAACAGAGAAACAAACTATTCCAAGGACAAAAACCTTTGGCACCTCAGCCACGAGGGACTTGACCTTGAGGATCCGGCAAACGAGCCGACATACAACAAGGAAGGCTTCCTTGAGATGGGCGTATCTCCCGAGCAGGCTCCCGACACTCCCGAGTACGTTACAATTTCTTTTGAAAAGGGCATTCCCGTAAAACTCAACGGCGAAAAGGTCGGTTCGGTTGAGATGATTGAAAAGCTCAACGAAATCGGCGGAAGAAACGGCGTAGGCATTACCGACATCGTGGAAAACCGCCTTGTAGGCATGAAGGCGCGCGGCGTTTATGAAACACCCGGCGGAACAGTGCTTTACGCTGCTCACGCAAAGCTTGAGGAAATTTGCCTTGACAAGGACACCCTGCACTACAAACAGAACCTTGCCAACACCTTTGCGGATTTGGTTTATGACGGCAAATGGTACACACCTCTGCGCGAGGCTATGTCGGCATTCGTCGACAGCACTCAGGAGTATGTGACCGGCGACGTTAAGCTTAAGCTCTACAAGGGCAACATCATTGACGCAGGCGTTACAAGCCCCTACTCACTCTATGACGAGGAAATCGCGACCTTTGACGAGGACGAGGTTTACGACCAGAACGACAGCGCAGGCTTCATCAATCTGTTCGGTCTTCCCATTAAGGTCAGGGCTAAAAAAGGTCTTATTAAATAATTATATTATTCTTTAATGTTCGGGCAGGGATCAAGCTTACAATATCCCTGCCCATAAAGTGTTTTTATAAGGATAGTTTTCGGAGGTAAAAATGCAGCTTTGGAAAGGACGCTTCAAAAAGGAGCTTTCAAAAACCACAAACGACTTTAACAGCTCTATCTCTTTTGACAGCCGTATGTTCCGCGAGGATATCGAAGGCAGCATTGCGCACGCAACAATGCTCGGCAAATGCGGAATTATCAGCGAAGAAAGTGTAAAGGACATTATTCAGGGTCTGAACAAAATACTTGCCGACATCGAAAACGGCAAGCTGCAGATCGATCCCGAGGCGGAGGATATTCACACCTTTATCGAGGGCGAGCTGACAAAGAGAATCGGCGACAACGGCAAAAGGCTGCACACCTCGCGCAGCCGAAACGACCAGGTTGCGCTTGACATTAAGCTTTACCTCAAAAAAGAGGTTGTAAATGTAAAAAAGCTTGTTGTTGATTTAATCAAGGTTATTGCGGGCAAAGCCGAAGAATACAGCAACACCGTTATGCCCGGCTACACCCACCTTCAAAGAGCGCAGCCGATCACCTTCGGGCACCATCTGCTTGCTTACGGCGAAATGCTGCTGCGCGACGTTTCACGTTTGGAGGACTGCCTGAAGCGCATGGATGAAATGCCGCTCGGCTCCTGTGCACTGGCAGGCACGACCTATCCGATCGACAGAACAATCACAGCCGAGCTGCTTGGCTTTGACAGAATAACAAACAACTCGCTTGACGGTGTTTCCGACCGCGACTTCTGCATTGAGTTTGCCTCTGTCCTCTCGATAATCATGGTTCACCTCAGCCGCTTTTCCGAAGAAATCATTATGTGGTGCAGCTGGGAGTTCAAGTTTGTCGAGCTTGACGACGCGTTCTCAACAGGCTCGTCGATCATGCCGCAGAAAAAAAATCCCGATATAGCCGAGCTTGTACGCGGAAAAAGCGGACGCGTTTTCGGCGATACAATGACTCTCCTGACCGTGATGAAGGGCATTGCCCTTGCGTATAACAAGGATATGCAGGAGGACAAAGAGGCTGTTTTTGACGCGGTCGACACCGTAAAAATGTGCCTGACGGCGTTCACCCCCATGCTTGACACTATGCGCGTTATTCCGCAGAATATGCGCAAGGCGGCGGCAGGCGGATTCATCAACGCGACAGACTGCGCCGACTGGCTGACAAAGAACGGTGTTCCGTTCCGCGACGCTTACAAGGCGACGGGCGAGCTTGTGGCGCGCTGCATTGAACTCGGCACCGATTTGGAGAGCCTGCCGATTGAAGAATACAAGGCAGTCTGCGATGTATTCAACGAAGATGTTTACAACGCTATTTCGCTTGAAAAATGCGTTTCGCAGCGCACCGCGTTCGGCGGGCCGGCGCCGGAGCTTGTAAAAGCGCAGGCTCAGCGTGTTGCCGGTATTGCGGAAAAGCTTTAAGAAAACTGTGATAAAACGGTTTATGATATATTAAAAGTAAGGTGTTATTATGATAAAAGCAGGTATTGTTGGGGCGACAGGCTACGCCGGCGCGGAGCTTGTCCGCCTGTTGTACGCCCATCCCGAGGCGGAAATCGCGGCGATCAGCTCGGTTTCCTTTGAAGGTCAGGCGTTAAGCGACGTTTACCCGTCATATAAATTTTTGAACGACATGGTTTGTGAAAACAGCGACGCCGTTGTTGAGAAAAGCGACGTGGTTTTTGCCGCGCTTCCCCACGGACTCTCTCAGGAGCTCGCCGCAAAGTGCATGGAAAAGGGCAAGGCGTTTATTGATCTCGGCGCCGACTTCCGCTTAAAAAGCGAGGAGGAATACACCGAATGGTACGGCGGCACGTTTTTGGACAAGGAGCTTCACGAACAGAGCGTTTACGGTCTGCCCGAGTTTTTCAGAGAAAGCATTAAGGGCAAGAAGCTTATCGCCAACCCCGGTTGCTACACCACCTGTTCACCGCTTGCCGTTGCTCCGGCGATCGCAAACGGTTTGATCGAAACAAAGGGCATTATCTGCGACTGCAAAAGCGGTGTTACGGGCGCAGGCAGAAAACCTACTCAGGGCAATCATTTTCCCGAGCTCAACGAGGGCTTCCACGCTTATAAGGTAGCTTCGCACCGCCACACTCCCGAAATTGAACAAACCTTGTCTAAGCTCAGCGGCGAGGATGTTACAATTACCTTTGTTCCCCACCTTCTGCCCGTTAACCGCGGAATTTTGGCTACGGTTTACGCCGATATCAAACCGGGCGTTACATTTGAGCAAATCAGAAAGGCATACGAGGATTATTATATGGACGAATTCTTTATCCGCCTGCTCGACGACGGCAAATGCGCCGATATTCACAATGTGCGCTATTCAAACTTCTGCGATATTTCTATCCATCACGACAAGCGCACAAACAAGCTTGTAGCCTGTGCGGCGATCGACAATATGGTCAAGGGCGCGGCAGGTCAGGCGATCCAAAATATGAACATTATTTTCGGAATTGATGAAAAAACCGGACTGGTTATCGTACCTCCGGCATTTTAAGGATATATTATGGAAAGTTATAAATTTATAGACGGCGGCGTAACCTCACCGCTCGGCTTCACAGCAAACGGTGTATGCGCCGGGATCAAGGCGTATGTGAGCTCATCACAGGCAGCTCTCAAAAACGAGCCGATTGAGGGTGTCCCCTCGGGCAAGCGTGATTTGGCAATTATTTACTGCGAAAAGCAGTGCAACGCCGCGGCGATCTTTACAAAAAATCTGGTTAAATCAGATACGATATATGTAACTCAAAAGCATCTTGAAAACGGCAAGGCTCAGATGGTTATTGTCAATTCGGGCAACGCCAACGCCTGCAATCCCGACGGAGCGGAAAAAGCTGAGGCTATGTGCAAATTAGCTGCAGCCGCTTTTGACGCAGATGTTAACGATGTTATTGTTGCGTCAACCGGAGTTATAGGTCAGGCTTTGCCGATTGAACCTATCGAAAAGGGTGTGCAGGCTTTGAAAGGCACGCTGTCAAAGGACGGCGGAACAAACGCCGCCGAGGCGATTATGACAACCGACACCGTTAAAAAGGAATGGGCGGTTGAGTTTACGCTTGACGGAAAAACCGTTACCATAGGCGGAATTGCCAAGGGAAGCGGAATGATTCACATAAACATGGGCACCACACTTTCGTTCGTGACAACCGACGCGGCGATTTCTTCGGAAATGCTGCACGAGGCGCTTGTTGAGGCGGCTGACGTAAGCTACAACATGGTCAGCGTAGACGGCGACACCTCTACAAACGACACTCTCGCGATCATGGCGTCAGGCTTGGCAGGCAATGCCGAAATCACCGAAAAGAACGAAGACTACCGCACATTTACCGCTGTCCTGACCGCTGCGTTTAAAGAGGTGGCAAAAAAGCTTGCTTCCGACGGTGAAGGAGCGTCACGGCTTGTTATTTGTAAGGTAAACGGCGCCAAGGACGACAAAAACGCAAAAATCATCGCCAAAAGCATAATTTGCTCAAGCCTTGTAAAGGCAGCTATGTTCGGCGCGGACGCAAACTGCGGACGGATTTTGTGTGCCGTCGGCTACAGCGGCGCCGAGGTTGACGTTAAAAAAATTGACGTTTCATACAAGAGTGCAAAGGGCGAAATCCTTGTTTGCAAGGACGGCTTCGGACTCGCTTTTGACGAGGACAGGGCAAAGGAAATATTGCTCGAAAATCAAATTGATATTATCGTAAATCTGGGCGACGGAAACGGAAGTGCCGAGGCGTACGGCTGCGACCTCACCTATGATTATGTTAAAATAAACGGTGATTACAGAACCTGACCGTCAGCGGTTTGCGGTTTGTAATCAGTTATTGTAGGAGTAAAAATGGATAACGCGAAAAGGGCTAAGGTCTTAATTCAGGCCATGCCATACATAAAAAAATTGACAGGCGAAACCATTGTCGTAAAATACGGCGGCAACGCAATGATCAACGAAAAACTGAAATCCGCCGTAATGAACGACCTTGTTTTGATGCAGCTTGTTGGAATCAACGTTGTGCTGGTTCACGGCGGCGGTCCCGAAATTAATGCAATGCTTGACGCTGTCGGCAAAAAAAGCCGTTTTGAGAACGGAATGAGGGTTACCGACCGGGAAACTATCGACATTGTTCAGATGGTTCTTGCCGGAAAGGTCAACAAAAATCTGGTTCAGCTGCTTGAAAGCCACGGCGGTAAGGCGCTTGGACTTTGCGGACTGGACGGCAGGCTTTTGATGGCTGACAAGCTTGTAAACGGCGCAGCCGACCTTGGATTTGTAGGTGAGATCCGCGAGGTTAACCCTGCTCCCATCCAAATGGCGATAAAAGACGGTTACCTTCCTATCGTTGCAACTGTCGCCGGAGGATATGACGGCAATGTTTACAATATAAACGCCGATTTGGCGGCGGCTCAGATTGCCGCTAAGCTCGGCGCGAAAAAGCTGATACTCATGACTGACATAAGAGGTCTTTTGAAGGACGTCAGTGATCCCGAAACACTGATTCCCGTTGTTAACGTAAGCGAAGTTCCCATGCTCAAGCGCGACGGAATTATAAAGGGCGGCATGATTCCCAAAATTGACTGCTGTGTTGAGGCGGTACGCAACGGCGTTAACCGCGCACATATTATTGACGGTACCATTGAACACTCAATTATCCTTGAGCTGTTCAGCGACGAGGGTATCGGCACTATGTTCTATTAAGGATGGGTATATGATAATTCGACCGATGACGATTGATGATTACGACGAAATTTTCGCAATGTGGCAAATCACCACTAAGCGCGCGCTTTCAAAGGCTGACGAACGTTCTCAGATTGAACGGTATTTAAAGCGCAACGAGGGAATGAGCCAGGTTGCGGTAACAGACGGCAAAATTGTCGGAACAGTCTTGGCAGGTCACGACGGACGACGCGGCTTTATTCACCACATGGCTGTTTTACCCGAATACCGCCGCCGTCACATCGGGCGTAAGCTTGCAAAAAAGGCCATTGAATGCATCGCCGCCGAAGGGATTGACAAAACCCATATTTTTTGCTACCAAAACAATGAAACCGGACAGAATTTTTGGAGCAGCTTCGGATTTAAAAAGCGCGATGATGTATTTGTTTTTTCATTCAACAATGAAGGAGAATAAACAATGAATACCAAAGAAAAAGATTTAAAATATATTATGCATACCTACGGAAGGTATGATGTGGCGCTGAAGAGCGGCAAAGGAGCGACCGCCTATGATGAGGACGGCAAAAAATACATTGACGTCAGCTCGGGAATCGGCGTTAACAGTCTCGGCTACTGTGACGACGGCTGGGTAAAGGCTGTTTCCGAACAGGCGGGTACGATTCAACACATGTCGAATTATTTTTACAGTTCACAGGCGAGTGACCTTGCCGAAAAGCTCTGTACGCTTACCGGAATGGCAAAGGTTTGTTTCGGCAACAGCGGCGCGGAGGCAAACGAATGCGCAATTAAAATAGCGCGTAAATACAGCTTTGACAAGTACGGCGAAGGCCGCAATCAAATTATCACACTTAAAAACTCGTTTCACGGCAGAACAGTAACCACTCTTTCAGCCACAGGTCAGGATGTTTTTCACAACTACTTCTTTCCGTTTACCGAAGGCTTTGCATACGCCGAGGCAAACGATATTGATTCGCTGAAAAACACTGTTTCCGGCAAAACCTGCGCCGTTATGCTTGAGGTTATCCAGGGTGAAGGCGGAGTTAACATACTTGACAAAGAATATGTAACCGCGCTTGCAGAGTTTTGCGGCGAACGCGATATTCTGGTTATCGTTGACGAGGTTCAGACCGGTGTGGGAAGAACCGGAAAGCTGTTTGCATATGAGAACTACGGAATTTCTCCCGATCTTGTAACCGCCGCAAAAGGACTGGGCGGCGGTCTTCCGATTGGAATTTGTATGTGCGCCGAAAAGCTTAAGGATGTTATGTCGCCCTCAACTCACGGCACAACCTTCGGCGCCAATCCCGTTGTGTGCGCCGGTGCAAATTATGTTATTGACAAGGTCGCAAACGCGGACTTTTTAAACGAGGTCAACTCTAAGGGTGAATACATTGAAAAAATGCTCTTAAAGCTTCCGCAGGTTAAAAGCGTTCACAGAATGGGATTAATGATAGGCATCGAAATTGAAGGTGACGCGCACGCCGTAGCCGCTAAATGCGTTGAAAACGGCCTGCTCATCATCACCGCAAAGAACCTGCTGAGAATGCTTCCGCCGCTTACGATCACCGAACAGGAAATTGACGAAGCAGTCAGTATATTAAAATCCACATTAGAGGAGTGTAAATAAATGAAACATCTTTTAAAGCTCGAGGACTGGTCATCAGAACAGATCACTAAAACCCTGAACCTTGCCGACCAGCTTAAATACGAGCAAAAACACGGCATTGAGCACAAGCTGCTTGCCGGAAAAACACTTGGCATGATTTTTGAAAAATCCAGCACACGTACAAGAGTTTCTTTTGAAGTCGGTATGACTCAGCTCGGCGGATATCCGCTGTTTTTGAGCTCAAATGACCTGCAAATCGGCAGAGGCGAGCCTGTTCAGGACACAGCCCGCGTTCTTTCACGCTTCATTGACGCCATTATGATTCGTACCTTTGAGCAAAGCGAGGTTGAAGCTCTTGCAGAGTACGGCTCGATCCCGATTATTAACGGCCTTACCGATTACTGCCATCCCTGCCAGGTGCTTGCCGACCTTATGACGATCCGTGAATTCAAAGGTAAGCTTGAAGGTCTTAAAATGTGCTTTATCGGCGACGGCAACAACATGATGAACTCGCTTATTGTCGGAGCGCTTCGCACCGGAATGAGCTTTTCCGCTGCCTGCCCCGAGGGTTATATGCCGCCTGAAAATATTATTGAGTTTGGCAAACAGTTCGGCGACAAGTTTGAAATTGTACGCGATCCTAAGGAAGCCGCGATGAACGCCGATGTTGTTCTTACCGACGTTTGGGCTTCGATGGGACAGGAAGAAGAAAAGAAGATCCGCGAGGCTGCGTTTGAAGGATATCAGGTTAACTCTGAGCTTATGGAGGTTACAAACGAAGAGTGCATGGTTCTGCACTGCCTGCCTGCTCACCGCGGAGAAGAAATCACCGCAGATGTATTTGAAGCTCATGCCGACGAAATCTTTGAAGAGGCCGAGAACCGTTTACACGCTCAAAAAGCCGTGCTTGTTGAATGCCTGCTTGACAAGCCGGACGAAGAGCTATAATAACGCCTTAAAATCCATTATTTTCGAAACCCTAAAAAGCTGTCATTTGATTGAATGGCAGCTTTTTTTGCTTAAAAATACCGATTACATAAAAAAATATACCTTTCACCGCAAAACGCTGGACTTTATTTTTATCAATGCTATACTGTAACCATCGGAGGTGATTTACTTGAAATTTGTGTTGAATGTAAACCGGAGTATCGACGAGGCGATACGTGCCGATGTACACCGGCGCTCGGTTTTTACCGAAAGACTTGAACAGCTTGTTATGGAATATAATGGTGACGACAGCATTACCGTTTATACAGATGACGAAATTAAGCTTATAGGATTTAAGGATATTGAATGCGTTACTGTGATTGACGGAAAAACCTATGTTATTGATTTGCGCGGAAAACAGTACAGAATACGTTACAGACTGTATGAGGCTGCTGAGCTTCTGCCGTCAACGTTCATTAAAATCAATAAGTCGACCATAGCAAACAGAAATAAAATTGAGCGTTTTTCGGCGGCGTTCAATGGGTCGGTAAACGTGATTTTCAAAAGCGGATATACCGACTATGTCTCAAGGCGTTGTTTTGCCGAAATAAAAAAGGAGTTGAGAAAATGAAAAAGTTTATTAAGGAATTTTTACACAGAGGCGCTCTATTCTGCGGATCAGGTCCGGTAATCATGGCTATTGTATATATTTTTTTATCAGCATACGGTGTGGTGGAAAGCGTTCAAGTCAGCACTATGATTCGCGAGATCTTAACATCTACGCTTATGGCTTTTATAGCTGCCGGAATATCAGCTGTTTACACGCTCGACAGACTGCCCCTGCCGCTTGCAGGTCTGATTCAGGGCTCGGTGCTGTTTCTTGACTATATTCTGATATACTTATTAAACGGCTGGATCAAACCTGAGCTGCCGGTAATGTTAATCTTTACCGCTATTTTTATTACTGTGTTTGCAGCAATCTGGCTTATTATTTACACGGTCACCAAAAGACAAATTTCAAAAATCAATAAAGAGATTTTTAACAACTGAAATAAACACCTGTGTGCACTTGCTTCTTCCTTTTAGAACAAATCAGCTTGATTATACTATTAGGGCGACGGGCAAAGAAGCATCCCATACAGTAAAAAACGGACGGGAAAAACCGTCCGTTTTTGTTATTACCATTTATCGAAAAATCTTACATCCTCATAGGAAAGAATGAATTTTTGGCTTTCATGGAATGCGCTTGAAACCATATAGGGATTATACATATACATGATTCTGTGCTGAACCGCATCGTGATCCTCATCGAACACATACCTGACAGCCTGCTGACAGGCAAGGTTTTTGCCGCTTGTTGTGCTGCCTGTGTACTTGTATTCGCTGATAACCTGCGCAACGCTTGTAAAGCCTTCAACATTCATTGCGTTCTTTACCGATTGCGCAATAAGTGACGCGCCTACAAAACCGCCTCCGCCGAATTCTCCGTAGCAAAGGCGCTCAAGCAAATCTCTGTCCTCATCGGTGAGTTCTATATGACCGCTTGAATAGCTTGTATCGGGGTTGTCAATTGCCACAAGGTAACCCAAATCCCACTGGGCGCTGTAATCTGCCGGATTCGCTACAGGTTCAGCGGTAGCATATTGAATTTTTTCTCCGGAGGCTGTTGTGGCAGTCTGAGCGTTTGTTGTTCTCGGCTTAGCAGTGCTTGCTGCAACTGTTGCCTTTTGATTGCTGTTTTTCGACTTTGTAGCTTTTTGTGTTCCGGAAGGATCTGTTGTTTCGGAAAGAACAATTGCGCCTTTCTTTTGAATTTCCTCAATTCTGGGGTTAATATTCGAGCTGTTTTTGTTAACGGCATCTCTGCCTTCGCCGGCGTTCATCATGCCTTTAAACAGGAACATATGTAACATAATCAGCAGCGTAATGAGGATAACACTTCCGGCAATTACTGATTTTTTATGTTTTGTCATAAAACCCTTTATTTTCTCTGCGTTCACACAATCACCTTAGCATATTTATAAATACTCTTATTTGTATTATTTTAACACATAATGAATTTACAATCAAGTCGATAAAAGAATAATAAAATATATTTATGATAAATACTGCATAAGCAAAGCGACGGCTAAATTTTAGCCGCCGCTTAATGTTATTTATTAATTGTTATGAAATTCAATTAATTATCAAGGATATTCAACAAAGATCGTCATCTTAGCACCGGTCTTTGAAGCATAGTCAAAGTTTGAAAGGTCAAGCTGAATCTTTACGGTTGCGCCGTCTTCTTCAACTTCGAATACTGCGTTGTCGCCGTCCCAGCCTGCATCAAATGCTTCGCCGTTTACGGGTGCAAAGCCTGAATTCTTGATAACACCCCAGTTA
>CADAYK010000016.1 GCA_902792105.1 uncultured Ruminococcus sp. | reverse complement strand
AGAGGGTAAAAGTCTTCAAAGGTAACGGCAAGCTTGATTTTTTGTATCGGTGATGATGTTTATCAGACCGATAAGAATATTGCCGTTTAGCTAAAAGTCTCTTGTTTGAAATGGTACTTATAAGAAAGTATCCGCCCACAACCTGTGAGCGGATTATTTTATGTCATATATTAGTTACTTTTTTTCAGTGCATTCAACAGTTTGTTAAAAACCATTTGGTTTGGGTAATATCTATAATCTGCGAAGACTTTTATACCATCTCCGTCGTAGTATTCTCTGATGGCTGCGGCACAGGCAGCGGACCGGCTCTGACCATACTCGCATTGGCAGATGATATCGCATCCGTCACTTACCGCTTTTTTGATGAAACCGGCAAGCGCATTTGCCTCAGGGAAGTACTCATCAAAGGTCAGACCGAAGTCGGGCAGCACCTCGATGTCGATATCGTGTATCTCGACCATAAACACACGGTCGCAGATTTGACTGTAATCCAAAGGTTCAGAGTCTGATAGCCTGCCTCTCGACGGATCATAAAAGCTGATTATTGCGGTGTGATCCAAAGGCTTTCCGGCAATGAGCTTTTCGGCGTCATTTCTTGAGATGATTTCGATTCTATTCGTCATATACCCTGCTCCTTACTGTTATTATATTATTATATCGTAATTATTGTGAAAAGACAAATACCCATTCCTGAGCGCTATTACTTTTTTTGGCAACACATAGCAGCAACTGTCACAGTAGACAATAATCAATTGTGGCTACTTTCAACCATACCGATATATTTATAAATTGTTGGGTAGGAAAGATTGCACAGCCTAGAGAACTCTTTTTTGTTAATCTCGCCGTTCTTGTATTTCGGATAATGCCTGAAAAAAATACCGGGTATGTCATTGACAGTAGTTTTTGGTCTACCGATTGTTTTGCCTTTAGCCTTTGCGTTTTCCATACCGCTTTTCACTCGCTGGCTTATGATGTTTCGCTCAAGCTCACTGAACACGCCCATCATTTTCAGCATCCCCTCGGTCATTGGGTCTAGCTTCTTTGTGCAGTCAACCTCAAATGTACCCATAACCAACTTTATATTCTTTCCTTTGGCAAATTCAATTATCTCACAAAGCTGCTTGGTGCTACGGGTAATTCTGCTAACCTCGGTTGAAATAATCGAATCACCTGGCCCCACGACTTTTAACAGCTTATTCAACTCGACGCGGTTTTCTTTCATTCCGCTTTCGTATTCCAGATATATCGTGTCATCTGTTGCGCCCTGTTGTTTCAGCTCTCTAACTTGTCTGTTGATATCCTGATATTGCTCGCTTGTTGAACATCTTGCATATCCGTATATCATTTTTTTAAAACTCCTTTCCGAAAATTGGATAATACTATCATATCGTATAAACGAAAAGGTGTCAATAGTTTCTTTTATATAATTGGGCTCTTTTTAATGGTCTATTATCAGTTTCAGATATCGTAAAAAGTATAAATGAAATGAAATGTTTGTTTTTATTTAATATTGTGTTCGATAGGATAACAAGTTATTCAATTAGGTGCATTGTGTTTGGTGTTCTTGTGCTGTGGTACTACTTGTGCTTGATTGTGGTGTGTGTTCTTTATTTGTTCTTTGCTTTTTTGAAACGAAATGAAATGATCTGAAATGAAGATACAATAAAACGGCTTGATATTGCTATAGTGCTATAACGTGAAACGGTTTTTTTATTTGACAGGAAATCACAGCAGTTTGTATGATTATATACTTGTATTGTCTGCTCTGTTGCGGCTTGCATGCGAAAAGCACGGCGCAAAGCGCCGCCGCAATGAAAATACAGTACAAATCAAACGGTAATGTTAAAGCCCGAAGCCCGGATAAACCGGATTTCGGGCTTTTGCAGTTTTAGAAACGCCAAAATAATAATTATTTTGAGCTGCGCATTTTACCTGAGCGCCGCCTTGATAAATGCCGAGAAAAGCGGATGAGGTTTGTTAGGGCGGCTCTTGAATTCGGGGTGATACTGAACGCCGATATAAAAATCACGTTCGGTCAGTTCTACCGTTTCGACAAGTCTGCCGTCGGGAGAAAGCCCCGAAAGCGTTAAGCCTGCCGTTTCAAGCTGTTCGCGGTAATCATTGTTGAATTCGTAGCGGTGACGGTGGCGTTCACTGATTTCGGTTTTTCCGTACACGCGGCGCATTGCTGTGTTTTCCTTAATTACGCACGGATAAGCGCCTAATCTTAACGTGCCGCCCTTGTCAATGTCATTGTTTTGACCGGGCATAAAGTCGATCACCTTGGGCACGTTTCGGGCAAATTCGCCTGAGCCGGCATTCCTGATCCCTGCAACGTTTCGCGCAAACTCAATTACCGCTACCTGCATGCCAAGGCAGATCCCGAAGTAAGGAAGGTTGTTTTCACGCGCGTATTTTGCCGCTGTGATCATACCCTCGATTCCCCTTTTGCCGAAGCCGCCGGGGATTATTATTCCGTCAAGTCCCGAAAGGGTTTTGTTGACGTTTTCTTCCGTTATTTTTTCGGAGTCGATCCACTTGATTTCTACGCTTGAATTAAGATAATATCCGGCATGGCGGAGCGCCTCGGCTACCGACAGGTAAGCGTCATGAAGCTCGACATACTTTCCGATCAGCCCGATTGTCACGCTCTTTTCGCGGCATTTGATTCGCTCGGTCATCTGCTCCCAGTCCTTAAGGTCAGGAGCTTTTGCGTTTATTTTCAGCTTTCGGCAAACTGTTTCGGAAAAGCCTGCCTTTTCGAGCATTAACGGCGCTTCGTAAAGAATTGGAAGCGTTAAATTTTCAATAACACAATCCCTTTGAACATTACAAAAGTGAGCGATTTTGTCAAATATGCTTTGGTCAGTAATCGGTTCGTCAACGCGCAAAATTATTATGTCGGGAGAAACGCCGAAGCTTTGCAGCTCCTTGACGCTGTGCTGAGTAGGCTTGCTTTTGTGTTCGCCCGACGCCTTCAGATACGGCACAAGGGTAACGTGGATATACAGTCTGTTGTCCTGACCTGCCTCGTGTCCTACCTGACGGATCGCCTCGATAAAAGGCTGGCTTTCAATGTCGCCGATCGTGCCGCCGATTTCGGTAATGACAACATCGGCGCCGGTCTTTTTTCCTACGGAATAGATAAACCTTTTGATTTCGTCGGTGATGTGCGGAATGACCTGGACGGTTTTTCCGAGGTATTCTCCGCGGCGTTCCTTTGCGAGAACGTTTGAGTACACCTTTCCTGTAGTCAGGTTTGAGTATTTGTTCAGGTTCTCGTCGATGAAGCGCTCGTAGTGTCCGAGGTCAAGATCGGTTTCGGCTCCGTCCTCGGTGACATATACCTCGCCGTGCTGATACGGGCTCATTGTGCCGGGATCAACGTTAATGTACGGGTCGAGCTTTTGCGCGGCGACCTTAAGTCCTCTGGCTTTTAAAAGTCTGCCGAGCGAGGCGGCGGTAATTCCCTTGCCGAGCCCCGAGACAACTCCGCCCGTTACAAAAATATACTTTGTCATTTGCGTTGCTCCTTATAAATTTGTATAACCCATCAGGCTGAGATCTACTTCTCTTGCGCAGTCTCTGCCGTCACGGATCGCGCGGACAACAAGCGACTGACCGCTGCGGACGTCGCCTGCGGCGTAAATATAATCTTCGCTTGTGAGGTGAGAATTATTTTCGCAGGCAATGTTTGATCTGCCGTCGGTATTTACTCCGAACTCTTTAGTTAAATAGCTTTCGCTTCCGAGAAAACCCGCGGCGATAAGTACAAGCTCGGACTTGACCTCATATTCGGAGCCGGCTATCTGCTTCATATTCATCCGTCCGGTTTTTTCATCCTTTTCAAATGCCAGTTTTACCAGAACCGCACCCTTTAGCTTGCCGTTTTTATCCTTTATAAACTCCTTGACGGTTGTTTGATATACCCTCGGGTCACTGCCGTAAACCCAGGCTGCCTCCTCCTGACCGTAGTCTGTCTTGCATACCCTCGGCCACTGCGGCCAAGGGTTGTTTTCGGCTCTGGTATCGGGGAGCTTGGGCATCATTTCAAGCTGCAAAACGCTTTCGGCACCGTGGCGCACACAAGTGCCTACGCAGTCGTTGCCGGTGTCTCCGCCGCCGATTACAATTACGTTTTTGCCCTTTGCCGATATAAACGTACCTTCCTTTAAACCGTTGTCGAGCAGAGCTTTTGTGGTGGATCTTAAGAAATCGACCGCAAAATAAATTCCCTCCGCGTCACGTCCTTCAACCTTTATATCGCGCGGATTTGAAGCTCCGCAGCATAGAATTATTCTGTCAAACTTCTTCTTTAATTCCTTGGCGGAGATGTCCTTTCCGACATTGACGTTTGTTTTAAATTCTACGCCTTCCTCTTTCATCATGTTGATTCTGCGTTCGATGATCTGTTTTTCGAGCTTCATATTGGGGATTCCGTACATCAGCAGTCCGCCGACACGGTCGCTACGCTCAAATACCGTTACGCTGTGACCGCGATGATTCAGCTGATCCGCCGCCGCAAGTCCCGAAGGGCCTGAGCCGATCACAGCCACACGCTTGCCCGTTCTGACCTTTGGCGGATCCGGCTTTGCCCAACCCTCGGCAAAGGCGGTTTCTACAATCATATATTCGTTATTTTTTACCGTTACCGCATCGCCGTTTGCCGAACAGGTGCAAGCCTTTTCACAAAGCGCCGGACAGACGCGCGAGGTAAACTCGGGAAAATTACTTGTGAGTCTTAACCGCTGATAAGCCTGCTCAATTGAACCGCGGAAAAGCAAGTCGTTCCATTCGGGAATAAGATTATTCAGCGGACAACCGCTTATCATGCCGCCGATGTTAAGTCCCGACTGGCAAAACGGCACGCCGCACTCCATACACCTTGCGCCCTGCTTTTTCTGATCGTCAAGGCTTAAGGGAGTGTGAAATTCGTTATAGCCGGCAATTCTTTCTTTGACGGAGTAGGCACGGGCTTCCTCGCGCTCATATTCTAAAAATCCTGTAGGCTTTCCCATTAGTGCTCCTCCTTTATAAGCTTGTCAAAAGCGGCTATTTCCGCTTGGTCATCGCTGAGTCCGCGAGCCTTGCCCTCGGCGATCTCCTCGGTGATGCGCTTGTAATCATACGGAATTATCTTTTTGAAAAGCGGCAGATACGTGTTAAAATCCGCAAGAATACGTTTGCCCTTTTGTGAGCCTGTCGCTTTTACATGCTCGTTAAGTAATTCCTTAACCTTTTCGATATCTGTTTTATTTGTAAGCTCTGTGCACTCCACAAGCTCCTTGTTCAGTCTGCGGTACAGGTGATGGTGTTCGTCAAAAACATATGCCACTCCGCCGGACATTCCCGCGGCGAAGTTTTTGCCTGTTCTTCCCAAAACGAGCACGCAGCCGCCTGTCATATACTCGCAGCCGTGGTCGCCTACTCCCTCGACAACCGCTGTGGCGCCCGAGTTGCGTACGCAGAACCGCTCGCCTGCTACGCCGCACAAAAACGCCTTGCCGCTTGTTGCGCCGTAAAGCGCAACGTTGCCGGCGATGATATTTTCTTCGGCGCTGAACTTTGAATTTTTCGGCGGATAAATAATCAGCTTGCCGCCGGAAAGACCTTTTCCGAAGTAGTCGTTGCTGTCACCCGAAAGCTCAAGCGTTAAGCCCTTTGGAATAAACGCTCCGAAGCTCTGACCGCCCGAACCGCTGCACTTTACTGTGTAGGTGTCCTCCCCAAGGGCAGAACCGAATCGCTTTGTGAGTTCCGAGCCGAAGGCTGTTCCAAGGGAACGGTTGGTGTTTTTTATCTGAATTTCAATATGCTGTTTTACAGGCTTTGAAAGGTCGAATTTCTTTTCCAAAACGCTTTCGTCAAGAGTTTCGCCGAGCTTAAAATCGTAGAGGCTCTTTGAGTTATACTCTATTTTCTCAGCGCAATCAGTTCCCAGAATCGCTGACAGGTCAAGCTTGCTTTCGTTACCGGACAGGTTATCCTTTTGTCTGAGCAAGCCGGTTTTGCCGACAAGCTCGTCAAGCGTGCGAACGCCGAGCCTTGACATATATTCCCTGAGCTCCATGGCGATGAACCGCATAAAGTTTACCACATATTCGGGCTTGCCCGCAAAACGCTTTCTCAGTTCGGGGTTCTGTGTGGCAACGCCGAACGGACAGGTGTCAAGGTTACAGACACGCATCATGGCACAGCCCATTGTAACAAGCGGCGCGGTAGCAAAGCCAAACTCCTCGGCGCCGAGAATTGCGGCGATCGCCACATCTCTGCCGGTCATAAGCTTGCCGTCGGTTTCTATCACGACTTTGTTTCTGAGGTTGTTCATGATCAGGGTTTGGTGAGCCTCGGCAAGTCCGAGCTCCCAAGGCAGTCCGGCGTTATAAATCGAACTTCTCGGAGCAGCGCCTGTTCCGCCGTCATATCCCGAAATAAGGATGACTCCCGCGCCTGCCTTGGCAACGCCTGCGGCAACCGTTCCCACTCCGCATTCCGACACAAGCTTTACGGAAATGCGCGCGTTTTTGTTGGCGTTTTTGAGGTCGTAGATAAGCTGCGCCAAATCCTCGATTGAATAAATATCATGATGAGGCGGCGGTGAAATAAGCGATACGCCGGGAGTGGAATGTCTTGTTTTTGCGATCCACGGATAAACCTTACTGCCCGGAAGGTGACCGCCCTCGCCGGGCTTTGCTCCCTGAGCCATTTTTATTTGGATTTCATCGGCCGAGTTCAGGTATTCGCTTGTAACGCCGAAACGTCCCGAGGCAACCTGCTTGATCGCTGAGCAGCGGTTTTTCTCGGTTCCTTTTGTGGCAAGGCGTTCGGGGCTTTCGCCGCCCTCGCCCGAGTTTGACTTGCCGTGAAGCATATTCATGGCGAGAGCCAGGGTTTCGTGCGCTTCCTGCGAAATTGAGCCGTAGCTCATTGCGCCTGTCTTGAACCGCTTTACAATATCGTCTACGCTTTCGACCTCGTCGATAGGAACGGGTGTTTCCGCGTAATTAAAATCGAGAAGTCCGCGAAGGCTGACGGCGCTCATTTCTTCATTTATAAGCTTTGTATACTGCTTGAACAGATCGTAGCTTCCTGTTCTTGCTGCCGCCTGAAGCGTGTGTATTGTCTGCGGATTATACAGGTGCTCCTCTTTTCCGCTGCGGAATTTATGACTTCCGTTTGACGGAAGCTCCGCATTTGTTCCGAGACCGAGAGGATCGAATGCGGCTGTGTGAAGCTTATCAACATTTTTTTCAATATCTTTTATTGTTATTCCGCCTACCCTGCTGACTGTTCCCGTGAAGTATTTGTCGATAACCTCGCTGCTTAATCCGATCGCTTCAAAAATCTGAGAGCCCATATATGACTGTATCGTGGAGATGCCCATTTTTGAAGCGATTTTAACAATGCCGTGGATCACCGCGCTGTTGTAGTCGTTAACCGCGGCGTAGTAGTCCTTGTCGAGCAAATCATCGTGGATAAGCTCGTGGATCGTTTCCTGGACGAGGTACGGATTTACCGCAGTCGCGCCATAACCGAGAAGCACGGCAAAGTGATGAACCTCGCGCGGTTCGCCGCTTTCGAGCACGATCGAAACCGAGGTTCTGCGTTTTGTTACAACAAGGTGCCGGTGAAGCGCCGAAACCGCCAAAAGTGACGGAATGGCAAGGTGGTTTTCATCGACTCCCCTGTCGGAGAGTATGAGAATATTCGCTCCCTCGCGATATGCCTTGTCAGCGTTTAAGAACATTTTTTCGACCGCTTTTTTGAGAGAGGTGTTTTTATAATAGAGCATGGGAATTACGGCGGATTTGAAGCCGCGTTCCCTGATGTTTTTAAGCTTTAATATGTCAGTCGATGACAAAATGGGGTTGTGAACCTTCAAAACCTTGCAGTTTTCCGGCTTTTCCTCAAGAATATTTCCCGATTCGCCGATGTATACCGTAGTCGAGGTTACAACCTCCTCCCTGAGTGCGTCGATCGGAGGATTTGTCACCTGCGCAAAAAGCTGCTTGAAGTAATTGAACAGCGGCTGATTTACCTTTGAAAGCGGCGGGATCGGGCTGTCGGTACCCATTGAGGCGATCTGCTCCGAGCCGTCGCGTGCCATCGGCAAAATTGAGGTCATTATATCTTCGTATGTATAACCGAACGCCTTTTGAAGCTTTTTCCGTTCGGCGCGGTGATGCTCATCAACCTTCAGATTGGGGATTTTCAAATCCTTGAGCCTGACGAGATTGCTGTCGAGCCATTCGCCGTACGGCTGTTTTGAAGCGTAGCGCTCCTTAATTTCATCGTCACTGATAAGCTCGCCCTTAACGGTATCGACAAGAAGCATTTTGCCGGGACGGAGTCTGTCCTTGGCAACCACCTTTTCGGGCGGGATCTCGAGCGCGCCTACCTCTGAGGAGAGGATCAAATTTTCATCATCCGTGATGTAAAAGCGCGAAGGGCGAAGACCGTTGCGGTCGAGCACGGCGCCCATAATATCGCCGTCGGTAAACAGAATGGAGGCAGGACCGTCCCACGGCTCCATCATAGTTGCGTAATATTGGTAAAAATCCTTCTTTTTGCGCGAGATCGTGTTGTTTCTGTCCCATGGTTCGGGGATAGTTATCATTACCGCAAGCGGCAGATCCATACCGCTCATTACAAGGAATTCAAGCGTATTGTCAAGCATTGCGGAGTCCGAGCCCTCGGCGTTTACTACGGGGATCACCTTATCCAAATCGCCCTTAAGGTGCTCGCTTCGCATGTTTTCCTCGCGGGCGAGCATTTTGTCGGCGTTGCCGCGGATCGTGTTGATCTCGCCGTTATGAACTATCATTCTGTTGGGATGCGCGCGCTCCCAGCTCGGGTTGGTATTGGTTGAAAAACGCGAGTGCACAAGCGCAATTGCGCTCTCGAAGCACTTATCCTGCAGATCGGGGAAAAAATTGCGCAGGTCGCCTACCAGGAACATTCCCTTATATACTATTGTTCGCGAGGAAAGTGATACAACGTATGTATCCTCGCTGCTCTGCTCAAAAATTCTGCGCGCAACATAGAGCCTGCGGTCAAAGTCAAGACCTCGGCGCACACCCTCGGGGCGTTCGATAAAGCATTGCTGAATGTTCGGCATACAGTCAAGCGCACGCTGACCGATCGCGTTTTTGTTGTGCGGCACTTCACGCCAGCCGAGGATGTTAAGACCTTCCTTGGCGGCGATAATCTCAAACATCTTTTTTGCCTGATTGCGCCTGAGCTCATTTTGCGGAAAGAAAAACATGCCTACAGCGTAATCGCGCTCATTTTTTAGCTTAATACCAAGCTTTTCTGCCACCTTCTTAAAAAAAGTGTGGCTTATTTGGAGCAGTATTCCGACACCGTCGCCGGTTTTGCCCTCGGCGTCCTTGCCTGCGCGGTGTTCAAGAGTTTCTACAATAGTAAGGGCGTTTTCTACAGTTGAGTGAGATTTTTTGCCCTTGATGTTTACTACAGCTCCGATTCCGCAGTTGTCGTGCTCAAAGCGCGAAGAATATAACGCGGATTTGAAGCGGGTGTTCTTTGGCTGAAACATATGACTTCTTCCTCTCTGCAAATTTATGTGTCCTATTATACTACCGTGAATTTTAAATTGTCAATACCATTTTGCAGGTTTTTTAATTATATAATTCATTTTTAATTTACAATAATGCGATTTCACATATATTTTAAATTATTTTTGCAAGTTATTTTAAAAATGTTTCAATTTATACTTGACAAATCCAATTAACCGTAGTATACTGTCATCAATGGCACAGCAAGGGCGCTGACGGCATGTTCCGTCGGCGCTTTGTCTTTGCCAAAAAGACAGGGGGTAATCTTATGAAAAACGTACCGCAGATGTTCGGCAGTATGGTTTTTAACGACAAAGTAATGCAGGAAAGGCTGCCAAAGGCCACCTATAAGGCATTGAAAAAGACAGTTGAAAACGGAGAGCAGCTCGACCTTAATGTTGCAAATGTGGTTGCCAACGCCATGAAGGACTGGGCAGTTGAGCTTGGATGTACTCACTACACCCACTGGTTCCAGCCGATGACCGGCGTCACCGCGGAAAAGCACGACAGCTTTATTCAGCCTGGCGGCGACGGCGTTATTATGGAGTTTTCGGGCAAAGAGCTGATCAAGGGCGAGCCTGACGCTTCAAGCTTCCCGAGCGGCGGGATCCGCGCCACCTTTGAAGCACGCGGATATACGACCTGGGATCCTACATCTCCGGCGTTTGTAAGGGATTCAACCCTTTATATTCCCACCGCGTTCTGCTCATACACGGGCGAAGTGCTCGACAAGAAAACTCCGCTGCTTCGTTCAATGGAAAAGCTGAGCAACGAAGCGGTCAAGGTTTTGAAGCTTTTGGGCAACGATGTTAACCGCGTTACAACAACAGTAGGTCCCGAACAGGAGTACTTTTTAATTGATAAAGAGATGTACGACAAACGCCCCGACCTGATTTACACGGGCAGAACGCTTTTCGGAGCTATGGCGCCGAAAGGTCAGGAGCTTGCGGATCACTACTTCGGCGCGATCAAAACGAGGGTCGCGGCTTACATGCGCGATTTGGACGAAGAGCTGTGGAAGCTGGGCGTTTTTGCTAAAACAAAGCACAATGAAGTTGCGCCGTCACAGCACGAGCTCGCGCCGATTTTTTCAACCTCGAATATTGCTACGGATCACAACGAGCTTACAATGGAGATCATGAAAAAGGTCGCCGAAAGACACGGGCTTGTGTGTCTGCTGCATGAAAAGCCCTTTAAGGGCGTTAACGGCTCGGGCAAGCACAATAACTGGTCGATCTCAACCGACACAGGCGAGAATTTGCTTGACCCCGGTAAAACTCCCGAGGATAATATCCGGTTCCAGCTGTTCCTGTCCGCAATCGTAAAGGCGGTTGACGAGTATCAGGATTTGCTGAGAATTACCGTTGCCTCGGCAGGAAACGATCATCGTCTCGGAGCTAATGAAGCACCACCCGCGATTATCTCGATGTATCTCGGCGACGATTTGGGCGCTTTGGTAGACAGCATTATCAACGGCACGGAATACCGCAGCCACGATAAGATAAAAATGGAAACCGGCGTTGAAGCTCTTCCGACCTTCCGCAAGGATAATTCAGACAGAAACCGTACCTCGCCGTTTGCGTTTACGGGAAATAAGTTTGAATTCAGAGCGCTTGGTTCTTCGCTGAATATTGCCTGTCCAAACTATATGCTCAACACGATAGTAGCCGAAGAGTTGAGCGAATTTTACGACATTCTTAAAGACGCAAACGATATTACCGCCGCTGCCAAGGCTCTGATCAGGGAAACGCTGACCGCTCATAAGCGTATTATTTTTAACGGCGACAACTACACCGACGAATGGGTTGAGGAAGCCGCAAGGCGCGGACTGTGCAACTACAAGTCGCTTCCCGAGGCGATGGAGCATTATATTGATAAGAAAAACGTTGATTTGTTTGTAAAGCACGGCATTGTATCGGAGCAGGAAATGCACGCGAGATATGAGATCGAGCTTGAGCACTACTCAAAGCAGCTAAACATTGAGGCTCTTTCGATGCTCGAAATGGCTAAGAGGGATATCACCCCTGCTGTTATTTCATTTATTAACGAGCTTGCTCAAACCGTTTCGTTCAAAAAGAGCGTTTCGGCTTCTGCTTCCTGTTATGTCGAGGAACGCCTGATGAACAGTCTTTCCGCAAAGCTTGAAACATTTGTTAAGAATACGGATGAGCTTGAATCGGCGGTAAAAACAGCTGCCGAATACGACGGAGACAACCTTGCTCATGCCAAGTATTTCAGAAACACCGTTTTCGCGCTTATGGAGGAGCTTAGGGCGACCGGCGACGAGATGGAAACCGAAACCCCTGCAAAATACTGGCCGTATCCGTCTTACGGCGAAATACTTTTCGGAGTATGATTTTTAATTTATATTGTCATTTATGTTAACTGAAACTAAATTATCGGAGGTAGATAAATTATGTGTGGCATTGTTGGATATGTCGGACCGCGCGACTGCACGGACGTGCTTGTGTCGGCGCTTAAAAAGCTTGAATACAGAGGCTATGATTCCGCCGGAATCGCAGTTTTTGAAAACGGCAAAATTGAAGTTGCGAAAACCAAGGGCAGGCTTTCCGACCTGGAAACCAAAATGGAAAAAGAAGGAAAGCCTAAAGGACACGCCGGAATAGGTCACACGCGCTGGGCAACGCACGGAGAACCGTCGGATATCAATTCGCATCCCCATTCGGGCAAGCGCGTAACGATTGTTCACAACGGTATTATTGAAAATTATAAGCAGCTAAAACAGTTTTTGATTGAAAACGAGCGTACAGACTTTTTATCGGACACCGACACCGAGGTTGTAGCACAGCTTCTTGACTTTTACTACGACGGCAATCCGATTCGCTGTATTCGCAAGGTACTTCACGAGCTGAGAGGCTCCTATGCTCTCGGAATCGTGTTTGCGGACCGTCCCGAAACAGTGTACGCAGTGCGCTGCGAAAGTCCGCTGATCGTCGGTCAGGGCTTCGGCGAAGTTTTTGTGGCTTCGGATGTTCCCGCGATCATAAAATACACAAAGGATTATTATCTTTTGGAATACGGCGAGATCGCCGTGCTTAAAAACGGCTCGGTCAACTTTTGCAGTCTTCACGGCAGAATGATAGACAAAGAGCTTCACACCGCCGACTGGGACGAGGACAGCGCCGAAAAATGCGGTTATCCGCACTTTATGATCAAGGAGATCCACGAACAGCCTACCGCGGTCAAAACGACAATAACACCGCGTATTGAAAACGGCATGCCGAATCTTGAGGAATGCGGAATTACGCCGGAAATCCTTAAAAGCTTTAACAATATATTTATTGTTGCGTGCGGCACGGCAATGCACGCCGGAATGGTCGGAAAATATGTGATAGAAAAAATCGCGCGCGTTTCGGTCACCGTAGACATTGCGTCGGAATTCAGGTACCGCGATCCGCTGATCGGGGAAAACGATTTGATTATCATAATCAGCCAGTCCGGCGAAACCGCCGATTCAAAAGCAGTGCTGAACCTTGTAAAGGGAACAGGTGCAAAGTCGCTTGCCATAGTAAACGTCAAGGGCAGTTCAATTGCGCGTGAAGCGGATATGGTCATATATACGCACGCCGGTCCCGAGATCGCCGTTGCTTCAACAAAGGCATATATGGTTCAGCTTTCGGTAATGTATTTGCTGGCGTTTGAAATGGCTTATGCCAAGGGAAAAATCAGCGAGGAAAAATGCCGCATGCTTACTAATCAGCTCACTTCAATGCCGGAAAAAATCGAGGAGACGATCGGCAAGGTGCTCGACATCTGCCAGTATGTATCCACCAAACTGATCAACGCCGACAGCCTGCTTTATATCGGCAGAGGTCTTGACTATGCGCTTTCCATGGAGGGTTCGCTGAAGCTCAAGGAAATTTCGTATATCCACTCGGAAAGCTATGCGGCGGGAGAGCTTAAACACGGCACGATTTCGCTTGTGGAAGACGGTATGCCCGTTATTGCGGTAGCCACGCAAAACACCCTGCTTGAAAAAACAGTTTCCAATATTAAAGAAGTGAAGGCTCGCGGCGCGATGACAATTGTTATCTGCGACGAGCACGCCGACATTGACCGCGACGCGGCGGATTATTTGATCAGGATCCCGCAGCTAAGCGAAATGCTGATGCCGATGCTCGCGACAGTTCCGATGCAGCTTCTTGCCTACTACACCTCGGTCAACAAGGGCAACGACGTTGATAAACCGAGAAATCTGGCAAAGTCCGTTACCGTAGAATAACGGAAAATATGAGTAATACTTTTATCGCTAAACAACAGCAAATGTCAGGCTGTGTTACGTATACTGATAACGCTATCATCCGATAGGTTAACATATGACAACGCAAAGGCGCGTTCTCCGTACGGAGGCGCGCCTTTGTGTTTGCACAAAAATTTTAAGGAGTGATCAAAATGAGTGAGGCAGTAAAAGACCTTGTAACTCAAATGACAAACGAACAGCTTTTTGCCGTGTGGTTTTTGATCGGCGCGGCGCTGGTATTCTGGATGCAGGCAGGCTTCGCGATGGTCGAGGCAGGCTTTACCAGAGCCAAAAACACAGGCAACATCATAATGAAAAACCTGATGGATTTTTGTATCGGTACAGTTACATTTATCCTAATCGGCTTTGGGCTTTTGATGGGCGAGGATTTGCTCGGTTTTATCGGTCAGCCGGGTTTTGACTTGTTCACCTCGTATGCCGATTTTGATTTTTCGAGCTTTGTTTTTAACCTTGTTTTCTGCGCAACTACCGCGACGATTGTATCGGGCGCTATGGCGGAACGCACAAAGTTTCTGTCCTACTGTGTATACTCCGGCATTATCTCCGCGGTAATTTACCCGATCGAGGCGCACTGGATTTGGGGCGGCGGCTGGCTCAGCTCGCTCGGTTTTCACGACTTTGCCGGCTCGTGCGCAATTCATATGGTAGGCGGAATTTCGGCGCTTATCGGAGCTAAGATTTTGGGAGCGCGTATCGGCAAATTCAAGAGAGACGCAAACGGCAAGGTTGTAAAGGTAGGCGCTTTTCCCGGTCACAACATCGCCCTCGGAGCGCTTGGTGTATTTATCCTCTGGCTCGGTTGGTACGGCTTTAACGGCGCCGCGGCGACTTCTGTTGAACAGCTCGGTTCAATCTTTTTGACAACTACGGTTTCTCCGGCACTGGCAACTGTGACCTGTATGATTTTTACATGGATCAAATACGGTAAGCCCGACGTAAGTATGTGCCTTAACGCATCTTTGGCAGGTCTTGTGGCGATCACCGCTCCCTGTGACGTGACTGACGCTCTGGGCGCTGTAATAATCGGTATCGTATCAGGATTGCTTGTGGTATTCGGCGTATGGCTGCTTGATTACAAGCTTCATATCGACGACCCTGTCGGCGCGGTCGCGGTTCATATGATAAACGGTATTTGGGGTACTCTTTCGGTAGGACTGTTTGCGACTGATACAGCTCCGGGATATTCAATTGCCAACGCTTCGGGGCAGAAGCTTACCGGCTTGCTTTACGGCGGCGGCTTTGAATTAATGGGCTTGCAGCTTTTAGGCTTTGCTGCCGTTGCAGCGTGGACTGCGGTGACTATTACAGTTACTTTCCTGGTCATCAAAAAGGTTATCGGTCTGCGTGTTACACGCGAGGAAGAGATCACCGGTCTTGATGAAACAGAACACGGTATGCCCTCTGCTTACGCAGGATTCAGCATGGCTCCCGAATATCTCGAGGAGGACGGAGCTCCCGCACCTGTGCTTGTCAGCGGCGATATTCCCGAAGCCGAGGCTGTACCTGTTAAGAAGATGCCCGTATTTGACGACGGCACGCCGAAAATCAGCAAGATCCAGATCATCTGCCGCGAGTCAAAGCTTGAGCCGCTTAAGAAGGCGCTTATGGAGCTCGGCATTACGGGTATGACGGTAACTCACGTTTTGGGCTGCGGAGTCCAGAAGGGCAAGCCCGAATATTACCGCGGAGTTCAGATTGAAACCAACCTGCTTCCGAAGGTTCAGATGGATATCGTGGTATGCACGGTACCCGTCGGCAAGGTAATTGAGGCAGCAAAAAAGACACTTTATACCGGTCATATCGGCGACGGTAAGATCTTCGTTTATGATGTTGAACAGGTTGTAAAGGTTCGTACGGGACAAACCGGTCTGGAGGCTATGCAGAACTACGATTGATCCCTGAGCAAAAGAATCGGTTTACCTCTTTCATTCAATACAGCAGAGGGCGTGCGTGAGATATCCCGTGCGCGCCTTCTCATTTCAAAAGATCTAAAGGAGGTGCTTTTATGGCAGCATTTGACAGGGTGCTTTCGGGTATTCCCGAAATGGACAAGGCGCTTGATAACATCAGGCTCGGCGACAATGTTGTGTGGAGGGTTTCAAACCTCAGTGAGTTCAGGCTGTTTATGGAGCCGTATGTTGAACAGGCGATACGCGACAAACGCAACATTATATATTTTCGTTTTGCGAGCCACGAGCCGTTTTTTACGGATAAACCGGGAATAAAAACGGTGGAGATCCCTCTTTCGCACCGGTTCGAGAATTTCACGGTTGAGATCCACAACGTGATCGAGCGTGAAGGCAGGGACGCGTTTTATGTGTTTGACTGTCTTTCCGAGCTTCAAACGGCTTGGGCGACGGATTTGATGATGGGGAACTTTTTCAGGGTAACGTGTCCGTTTCTTTTTATTCTTGATACGGTAGCCTTCTTTCCGCTTATACGGGGAAAACATTCGGTTAATTCTGTCAATAAAATCATTGACACTACCCAGTTATTTTTAGATGTGTACACAGGCGAAAAGGAAATTTTCGTCCGTCCCGAAAAGGTATGGAACCGCGATTCCGAAACAATGTTCCTTCCGCACACTTACGAGCCTTCCACAGGCAGATTCTGTCCCGTGACCGACGGAGTAAAGTCAAGCAGATTCTACCATACTCTGGGCAAGCTCAGGCGCGGAACCGACGACAGATATATAGATTCCTGGGACAGGTTCTTTAACACCGCAAAGCAGAAATACGGCGCAGGCGAAGATATTACGGGCGAATGCGACAGCATGTGCAATATTATGATGACGCGCGACAAAAAAATGCGCCTTATGGTCAAAAAGCACTTCAGTCCCGAGGATTATTTTGAGGTCAGGAATCATATGATAGGCACGGGAATGATTGGCGGAAAAGCCTGTGGTATGCTTTTGTCGCGGGCGATCATACGCAACGAAGAGCCCGATATCGACGACACTCTTGAACCTCACGACTCGTTTTATATAGGCTCGGATGTTTATTACACCTACATCGTTGACAACGGTTTTTGGGATATGAGAATCCGCCAAAGAACCGACGAAGGATATTTTAAGCTTGCGGATGAGTTCAGAAACCTGCTGTTAAACGGAGGGTTTTCCGACGATATGCGCGAGCAGTTCGGAAATATTATTGAATACTACGGTCAGGATCCGTATATCGTCCGCTCCAGCAGTATTCTTGAGGACGGCTTTGGCAATGCTTTCGCGGGAAAATACGATTCCGTATTCTGCGCAAACAGGGGAAGCTTCGGCGACAGGCTGAGAGAGTTTGAAAACGCTATCAAAACAGTTTACGCAAGTACGATGAGCCTTTCGGCTCTTGACTACAGAAAACGGCGCGGTCTTGACAAGCGCGACGAACAAATGGCGCTTCTTGTTCAAAGGGTGTCGGGTTCGTATTACGGCCCATACTATACTCCGTGCGCCGCGGGCGTAGGTTATTCATACAGTCCTTACAGATTTTTACAGACCGCCGACCCAAAGGCAGGTATGCTCAGGCTTGTTATGGGACTCGGAACATCGGCAGTCGACAGAACAGAAGGCTCTTACCCGCGGCTTGTCAGTCTTGATATGCCCGAAAGAAGCGTTTATTCAAGCGCCGCGGACAAACACAGGTTTTCACAGAGGAACGCAGAAGTAATAAACACCTCTGAGCAAAAGCTCGAAAAGGTAACGCTGAGCGAGCTCGAGCCGGTTATTCCGCGTTATCTCGGCAATGTTCTTCTTGAACACGATTATGAGGCGGAAGACAGACTAAGGGAACTCGGGCGTTACCGCACAGTCAGGTTTATCTCGTGCAAAGGACTTGTTACAAACAAAAAGCTGATGGGCATAATGCGCCGGATGCTCGCTTGTATCCAGGCTGAATACGATTATCCCGTCGATACCGAATTTACGATAAATGTCGCTGAAGACGGCGAATACACAATTGATTTGCTCCAGTGCAGACCGTTGCAGATAGTCACCGGCAAGGATTCCGTTAATATTCCCGCCGACGTGCCCGAGGACAGTATTCTGCTAAAGAGCAAGGGCGCGTCCATGGGTTTATCAAGGATCGAAAAGCTCGATTATATTGTTTTTATAGATCCCGTAGGATACTACAATATGCCTTACAATGATAAAATAAACGCCGCAAAGCTAATCGGCGAAATCAACTGGCATTTCCGTAACGACAAAAAGCACATGATGCTTATGACCCCCGGCAGGATCGGGACTTCATCCCGAGAGCTGGGCGTACCCACGTCATTCTCGGACATCAGCGGCTTTGACGTTATATGTGAAATGGAGGAAGCCAAGGCGGGCTACAATCCCGAGCTGTCTTACGGAAGTCATATTTTTCAGGATTTAGTTGAGGCAAACATACTGTACACTGCCGTATTCAACAACCGAAAAACACTTTGCTTCCGCCCCGAGGTGCTCGAAAAATTTGAGGACATTGCCGCTGAGTTCAACGGCGGAGAGAAGCTAAAGGGCATTGTACGTGTATTCAAAACAAATAATTGTGTGCTTTATCATGACATAGGCAGCGAAGAACTGATCGTAACGGTCTGATACCGCTAAAAAGCAAAAAGGCAGTGACATAAAATATCTTGGTATAACGCTGAGCGCACCTGTCACACTGTGGATCATGGCGGCGCAGCAAATAGTATTATATTTGTCCCTGACAGAAATTTATCTTCCGTCAGGGACGTTTTTATTATATGACAGAAAACGGGAGGTCTGCCATTAACATATTATTTTAATTAATAATTAACAAAATATAAAATTTTTATAGATTTTTTCTGTGAGCTGTGGTATAATAGCCCTGATAATAATCACCATTGTTATCATAACGATAATCCAAACCAAAAACATTAAAGGCAGGGATGAAAATGGGCATAAATTTCTTCGTCTTGATTATCGCGTTAGTTGTTGTTTTAAGCTTTTTCAACGAAAAGATCACCAAGATGCCGACCGAGATCGCGCTGATGCTTTTTTCGACTATTATCGGAGTATTGGGGATCTTAGCGACGGCGCTTTTCAAAGGAACTGATATTCTTGAACAGGCGCAAATGATGGATATTGAAGATTTCCTTTTGGAGGGCGTACTTTGCTTTATGCTGTTTGCGGGATCGTTCCGTATGAATCTTTCGGACTTTAAAGCGCAGGCACGGCAGGTTACGGTTCTTGCATTTGTATGCACACTTTTGGGAACGATCTTTTACGGACTGCTGCTCTACGGCGCTGCCCTGCTGCTGGGAGTAGAACTCTCGCTGCCTGTTTGTCTTATGTTCGGCAGCATTGTTGCTCCGACCGACCCTATTGCCGCAACCGGTATTTTAAGTAAATTCGGCTTGCCGAAAAACATATCTTTTTTGATACAGGGTGAATCTCTGTTTAACGACGGCGTAGGCGTTGCGCTGTTTGTCTTTTTTTCGGGAATGGTGACTTCTTCAACATCGGAAGGCTTTATCTTGGTTATGCTCAAAGAGGTCTTCGGTGCGCTGCTGGTCGGTGTGGCTGTAACAGCGGTATGCTTTTTGATGTTCCGCTACTCCAAGAATAAAACACTCCGTATTTTTATCAGCCTGTTAGCTGTTTCGCTTTCTTACTCAATTTGCGAGATAGCCCATTTTTCCGGCGCTATCGCTTCTGTAATATGCGGAATCATGTTCTCGGCATTGCGTTCACGGTTTTCCAAGGAGGAGGCGGAAGCGGCGCAAACCTTTGACGGCTTTTGGGAAACGCTGGATTCGCTTCTAAACTCATTCCTTTATGTAATGCTTGGACTGTCCTTCGTGCGGATTTTACAAATGGAGTATGTTATTACCCTGGCGATCGTCGCAATCTCGGCAAACTTCATCGCGAGAGTATGCAGCCTGTCGCTTTCCTCTCTGATTATGGGCAAGCTTCCCGACGGGTACAGCAGGTTTAATTTTATCAAGCTGTTTACCTGGGGCGGATTGCGCGGCGGTTTGTCGGTAGCTCTTGCCATGAGCACAAAAGAAATGATCCCCGAAGAAATCTACTTCATCATCCTCGGCGGAACCTACGCGATCGTATTCTTTACGACTGTAGTACAGGGCTTGACGCTTAAGCCGGTATATAAAAGGATCGACCGCTCGATGCAAAAACAAAACGCGGCATAAGGCAAAATCAATATTATTATTAAATACCGAAATAATAACCCGGCTCCCGAAAGTCAGACCAAAAACTGATTTTCGGATGCCGGGTTTTTTCTGTTATACTATTTTTAATTATAAATCACTCGACGCTCTTAAGGCTTTCAACCATGTTGACCGCCTTGATCTTAAAGCTCATAACAGCGTTTACGGCAAGCGAAAACAGCATTGTAAGCCCTGCGGCATAGAGATAGGAGGTCAAGTATATTTCACGCCCGAACATTACATTATCGATTTCTACGGTTTTTACTATAAATCCGGTGAGTAAAACGCCGAGCCCCAAGCCTGCCGCTATTCCGAGCAGGGTAAGGATTATATTTTCTTTATATATAAACGATGAGGTCTCGCGGTTGTAGAAGCCCAGCACCTTGAAGGTGGCGATTTCGCGGATCCTTTCTGCGATGTTGATATTTGTCAGATTGTAAAGCACCACAAACGCAAGCGCGGCGGCGCACACGATCATAACAACAACTACCATGTTAAGCGAATTGAGCATATTTTTAAACTCGGTGATTTTCTCCGCCATAAACGTAACAGCGACAACGCGGCTGTCACTGAGCATGGCGGAGCTGAATTTTTCAGCCCTTTCGCCTGTTGCCTCCTCAAGCGAAACACAGAGTATGTTGTAGACCGGCGGCTTTGAGTACAACTTTTGGTACAGCCCGGGGGTCATGTAGATGTAATTGTTGATGTACTGCTCGTATATTCCCGAAATTTTTACCGACGCGGAAGCTCCCTTTACGGTAACCTTTATTGTATCGCCCACATTCAGCTTGTTGACCGAGGCGTATTTTTCGTTAACCATAACTCCGCTGTCGCTGAGCTTGAGCGGCTTTTTTGTTTCGCGTTCGCGAAGATGAACCATATCTTTGAAATTTTCCGTGTCCGAAAACACGCTGAGAGTCACCGGAGAATCAAGCTTGCTGCCCGAGTGTTCTACCGTTACGTCTTCCTGCATACACAGCATTGCTCTTTGTACGTTTTCCTGTTTTTCCGCCGACTTCACAAGATATTCAAGCTGTTTTTCGCTGCCTGCCTTTTTTGGCACCGCGACAGCATCGTAGCGGAAAACCTCGCCGAACTGAATTTCGGTTAGCGGATCGAAGCTGTTCAAAAGTCCAAACGCCGCCACAATAAGCGCGGTGCAGCCGGCAACTCCGATCACGGTCATGCACAGTCTTGCCTTGTATCGGAACAGATTGCGCGCGGTCAGCTTGGCGGTAAAGCCCATGTGCTTCCACAGCAGAGTGAAGCGTTCAAGCAAAATCCGTTTGCCTGCCTTGGGAGCCTTTGGGCGCATTGCCTGAGCCGGCTTTAGGCGCAGGGATTTTTCGCAGACGATCACCGAAACCGCGGTCGTTGTAAATATTGCCGCCAATATTCCCAGCAGAATTACCGGCAGGTTGAGCACAAGGGTGATGTCGCCGATATAATACATTATTTTGTAAGCGTTGTATATTATAAACGGCAAGGTGGAAACTCCTGCCGCAGTTCCGGCAACGCTGCCTAAAACGCCGGCAATCATTGAATAGATCACAAACTTTGTTATTATGCTGCGGTTGCTGTAGCCGAGCGCCTTAATGACAGCGATTTCGGTTCGCTTTTCCTCAATAAGACGCGTCATTGTGGTTACACAAACAAGTATTGCCACAAGCAGGAAGAACAGCGGAAACACCGACGCCACGGCGTCGAGTCTGTCGGCGTTTTGGGTGAAGGTTGAGTAACCCGGGTTTTCGTCGCGCGTGTTGACATACCACACCGGCTGTGCCATTCTTTTTATCTTTTTTTCGGTTTGTTTTAAGGTTTTTTCTCCTTCGGCAAGCTTTTTTTCAGCTTCGGCGAACTTATCTTCCACAGCATTTTTGTTTTTTTCATACTCCGCCTTTGCCGCTTCAAGCTCTGCCAGAGGCTCCTCGGTGTTGCTTTCAAGGGTTTCTTTTCCGCTTTCGTATTCGCTTTGCGCGTAATCAAGCTTTTGCTGCGCGCTGTCAAGCTCATATTCCGCCAATCCCTTGTTACCTATCAGCTGAGCCTTTCCGTTTTCAAGAACAGCTCTGCCCGCAATCAGCTGAGCCTGAGCCGCGCTCAGCCGGGCTTCGGCAATCGCCTTTGCGGTATCGGCAAGCTCGGGGGACTGACTGCTGATTTTTTCTTCGGCGGCTGCTCTGCCCTGTTCAAGCTGCTCGGCGGCGGAATCAAGCTTAGCTTCGCCGGAAGAGATTTTTTCTTCCGCTTCGTCCATCTGCTCTTCTGCCGCCTGCCTTGACTGTGCAAGGGTTTCGCGTCCCTGTTCGATTTGCTCCTTTGCCTCACTGAGCTTTTGCTGTGCGGACGCGGTTTCATCGTTCAGAGTTTTTTCACCCTCGTCAAGCAGTTTTTTTGCTTCGGCAAGCTGCTCTTCAGCCTTGGTTTTTTGTTCCTCAAAATCTTTTTTTGCCTTGTTGTATTTTTCGCGTGCTTCGGCTATGGCTTCGGTTTTAAAAAATTTTGCGCGCTCTTTGCCGAAGGCTTCGAGCTTCTTTTTCAGTTCGGCGGACTTTTGTTCGTACTCGTCTGAGAAGGGAGAAAATTTGTCCGAAAAGTCTGCCTTTACATAAACCTCGGTGAAACGTTCCGTCTTGAACAAATCGCCGTGAACATACATATATTCGTCGAGCTTGCCGTCGCCGATCGCGGTGCCGCCGCGCTGGTAAGAAATGTACAGCGGCGAGCGAACCTTGCCCACAACCTTGAATTTTAGAGTTTTAAGAGTGTCGGCAGTTTTGCTGCTGCCCGAAAGCTCGGCGAAGGTTACGGTGTCGCCGATTTGGTGCGAGGAACCGCCGAAGCCTGCCCCCTCGGTCAATATTTCGTTGTAATTTTCGGGGAGTCTGCCCTCGGTGAGAACAACGGAATTAAGCTCGATGCTTTTTTCGAATTTGCGCGGCAAGGCAATGAGGTGAATAAGCTGACCGCCCTGTTTTGCCGATAATGCGGCGTCGTAAAAAAACGACGGCATTACCGAGCTTACTCCGTCAAGCTTTTGAAGCTCCATAACATCCTTACGGGAGAATCCGCCCGTGGAAACAAGACGGTAATCCATGAGGTTCTGCTCGCTGTAGTAGGTCTCGGCAAGATTGTACATAGACGGACTTGTCGCTTTTATTCCGGCAAAAAAGCCCACTCCCAGCGCGATTACGATTATCGCCATGATTGAAATAAACCGCGCCTTGGTGTTGCTGATTTCGCGGAACGTGTTTCTTAGAAGTGCCTGAGTCATGAATTACCCTCCCCTCTGTTTTATAATGATGACGGTTACTTCCATAAAAAGCTTTTACAAAGGCGCAGAAAGTGCCCACCGGCAATGTGCCGACTTAAGATGACGCCCTTGTTTTGACGCGCCGTTGATGACGGTTACCTTCATAAAAAGCTTTTACATAGGCGCAGAAAGTACCCGCCGGCAATGCGCCGACTTAAGATGAGGCGCAGAAAGTGCCCACCGGCACTACCATTCGATTTCGTCGATTGATTTCGGCGACGGGTTGTATTCATCGCGGACGATTTTTCCGCTTTTCATCTCGATAATGTGGTCTGCCATTGGAGTGATAGCGCCGTTGTGCGTAATAAGAACAACGGTCATTTTCTCTTTGCGGCAGGTTTCCTGTAAAAGCTTTAAAATTTGCCTGCCGGTGTTGTAGTCGAGCGCGCCGGTAGGTTCGTCGCAAAGCAAAAGTCCCGGCCGCTTGGCAAGGGCGCGGGCAATTGAAACGCGCTGTTGTTCGCCGCCCGAAAGCTGGGCGGGAAAATTGTCCTTTCGGTCGAGCAGACCGACGCTTTCGAGCGCGGCTTCACTGTCCATGGGATCCTTGCAGATTTGAGCGGCAAGCTCGACGTTTTCCTTCGCGGTGAGGTTTTGAACAAGGTTGTAAAACTGAAAAACAAAGCCGATGTCAAAGCGGCGGTATTCAATGAGCTGTTTGCCGGTGTAGCAGCTGACGTCTTTACCGTGCACAATGATTTCGCCGCCGGAAGCGCTGTCCATTCCTCCGAGAATGTTGAGAACCGTGGTTTTGCCGGCGCCCGAAGCGCCTACAACAACGGCGAACTCGCCCTCGGCGATTTCAAATGAAATTCCGTCGACGGCGTTGATTGTGACCTCGCCCATTTTGTATCGCTTGTAAACGTTTTTAAACTGAACCAAACTCATAACAGCCTCCGTATTCAGCGGTAAGTATGTTCGCAGATTTCTCCGATTTTGCCGCGCAGGGCAAGAAAATCGGCAAAAGCCTCGGGCTTGCGGCGCGGATCGCGCAGCAGCGCCGCCGGGTGAAGCATAGCCATCATACAGACTCCGTTTTTTTGAAACCAGATTCCGTGTTCGCGCGTGATTTTCAGGTCGGGCTTGATGATTCGGCAAGCCGCGATTCGTCCGAGGCAGACAATTATTTTGGGGCGAATGAGCGCAACCTGATTGCGAAGCCAGTTTATGCACAGCTCCTGCTCCTCGGGCTTTGGATCGCGGTTGTGGGGAGGACGGCATTTTACAATATTGGCGATGTAAATATTCGAATCCCGGTCAAGGTCAACGGCGCTGAGCATTTTGTCAAGCAAAATCCCCGCCTTGCCTACAAACGGTTCGCCCTGCAGATCCTCGTTTTCGCCGGGACCTTCGCCGATAAACATAACCTCGGAGTGCGGATTGCCGACGCCCACAACAACATTATGCCGCGTTTTGCAAAGGCTGCATTTTTGGCAGCTGTTGCAGGCGGCGTTAAGTTCTTCCCAATTGGTGTACATTTTTTCACCCTCAAAAATGACAAATTTCTTTTATACGGTTGAAAATATTATTTAATCGTAGTAAAATAAAGATAATAACTCCGTGATTCACGGAAAAATTATGATTGGTGGTATAACATTATGAAAATTATGGTAGAAACCTCTGCTCATCACGTTCATGTTTGCAGAGAAACACTCGACGTTCTTTACGGCAAGGATTATCAGCTTACCAACAAAAAAGATCTTTCCCAGCCCGGTCAGTTTGCCTGCACCGAAAAGGTTACCGTTGTAGGTCCCAGAGGCGAGATGACTATGTCTATCCTCGGTCCCGAAAGACCTGAGGATCAGGTTGAAGTGAGCCTTACCGACGCAAGAAAGCTCGGTTTGGTTGCTCCCATAAGAGAATCCGGAAAGGTAAACGGCACACCCGGCTGCAAGCTTGTAGGCCCCAACGGCGAGGTTGAAATTGCCCAGGGCGTTATCGCAGCTAAAAGACACATTCACTTTGATCCCAAAACAGCCGAAGAAAACGGATTTAAGGATCAGCAGATCGTTTCGGTCAAGGTTGGCGAAGGCACAGGCAGAGAGACGATTTTCGGCGACGTTGTTATTCGCGTAAGCCCCAAGTACGCTCCTGCCATGCACATTGACACCGACGAATCAAACGCGGCAGGTCTTGCGGGCACGGTTGACGGCGAGATTATAGTTTAAGATTTTTACGTCGCGAACTTGATGCCGGTTGTTTTGAAAATGCCGGCATTTCGCGAAAAATAATCTGCATTAAGCTTTGAGGACAACGTAAACAGTGCTTTGCTGTTTTGTTGTTTCCAAACAATGCAATTGTACGGGAGGCGCAGGACGCCTCCCTTTTTTCGCAAAGCAAAACAATTAATGCTGCCTTGCCGAAGAACTAATCTTCTATTCCGTCGAGGAAGGTGTAGACAAAGTCTTTAAAGATAACCTCCCACGCTTTTTCGTTGTGTCCGTTTTCAAACAGCACGACCTCGTTCATTTGCTCGTAGGGATAGCCTACGGCATTGAGGATTTCGTAGACCAGTTCGGTGCTGAAAAATATTCTCTGCTCCAGCGGATCGCCGCTGCCCGTGTAGATGTACAGATAGGGCATGTCGTCCTTTAGCTTTCTTTGAAGCCAGTTAGTCCAGCTTTGGGCGGAGTAAAGCATAAACGCGGGTGAAAATACACCTGCTACACTGAACAGATCCGGGTGTTCAAGGCAGGTGAAAAAGCTTTGTAAGCCGCCCGAGGAGCTTCCGCAGAATGCAGTGTAGTCTTTGCCCTTTTTAACGGGAAAATGCTGCTCAACATGCGGCAAAACGGTGTTGACCACAAAGCTGTCGAACTGCTCGCCGAGGGGTTCGGTAAAGTTGTCCATTTCGTTCGCGCAGATGACCTCGCCGATTGAACCGGGCGTAAGCTCGTTGTCGCGGTTTTCGCCGCCGTTGTCGATTCCTACGATTATAACCTTGCCCGCTCCCTTTTGAGCCGATTCGGTTACGGTATCAATAACCTTCCAGCAGCCCCAAACGGATTCGTCCTCATAAAAGAGGTTTTGCCCGTCGGTCATATATATAACGGGCATGGTTTCGCCCTCCTCGTGCTCGGGCACATAAACCCTAACGCGCCTGGGCGGCAGCTTGGGGTACGGAAAATAAACATTGTGAAGCTTTTCGGGTATGGTCAAAGAAATCATCCTCTCAAAAGTATACTTTAATATAGTGTTATTATCTCATAAAATCATTTTTGTTTCAACAGTATAAAGGTAATTTTTTTGCCAACAATTATATCAGAGGTGATTTTATGAACGATATTGAAATGTTAAACTGCATTTTGCAAAACGCCGAAATGGGATGTCAGGGAATTGCCGGTGTGCGCAGACGGATCAAGCACAAGGCTGTTGACAGCGTGCTTTGCACCCAGCTTGCGCGCTACGGCAAGATCTACAGCGCAGCCAACAGTATGCTTAAAAGCCGCGGAGTTGAGGCGCGACGTATAAGTCCTGTTGCAAAAACCCTAACCGGACTCGCGGCTCAGCGAGATTTGCGGCGGGGCAACACAATGGGCGTTAACAAAATGGTTAGGCACCTGCGCAATTATGACCGTGCAAACCCGAATATCACACTGCTTGCCAAAAAAATGATTGACACTGAGGAGGAACACATAAGGGAATTAAGGGCGTTTATTTAGGCTGCCTTATAAACAAACAAAAGCAGAGGTTGACAAAAAGTCATTCTCTGCTTTTTCTTTTAGAATTATTTAAATTTAAATTGCTTCGCCTGTTTTTCCGGTTCCCGAGGTATTGCCGGCAAGATACTTTTGAATGCAGGTTACATCATTAACCGATACTGTACCGTCACCGTTAGTGTCGGCTGATTTTTGCTGTTCGGCTGTCAGTGTAACGGACTTTGCAAGAAATTTCTGAATTTTGGTTGCGTCGTCGATAGTTACGGCTCCGTCGCCGTTTACATCCCCTATGACTGCACGGTCAACGTGAGCGGATGCAGGCGCAAGCAACGCTTTGATCGGATAATTGTCGATTGAAATACCGCTTTTGCCGTCGGGATTCATATCTATCATTTTCTTTAAACTGCCTGTATAATTTTTTGTGTTTTCATATACACGGTCAATGATGTCTTCTTTAATGTCCGCAAGATCGTTCCAGTTTTCACCGTTGTAAAAATAGCTTTCACCCTCGTTGACAATTCCCTTTACTTCGGTTTTGTGCATTCCGTCGAATATGTTGAACGCAAACGGAACAACATCATTAAAAACCTTTTTGCCGTTATTTGTATAGTGTATTGTCAAAACAACCGAGTAGGTTTCGTTTTCCCTGATGAAATACTCTCCCTTAAGGTCAACGTTGTGATAACCGCCGAACTCGTGGTTTGTGCTTCCCTGCTCAAGCAGAACGCCCGATTCCGGATCGCCGCCTTTAACGTTCCTGTAGATTTTATAATCCGCCGCAGCATTTGGTTCGTTAGTGTAATAGGCGATTCTGTAAAGGTATTCGTCCTCCTCCGCGTCAAAAACATTAGCCATTTTTGTTTCCGTATCATGATTGACAGAGTCATACACACCTGACATCAGCAAATTGTACTGGTCGTAGTTCGGCGAAGTGTATTTCACGGAATCGTTGCTGTCAAATTCAAAGCTTGCGGGGGATTCTATGCTTTGATCGTAATATGAGAGGTAAAAATAACCGCTGTCGTTAATTCCCCACTTGCCTGCGTTGGGATTTTCATAGATTTCACCGCCGTTAGCGGAAGGCTTTGCTGTAGCCTTGTCCTCTTCGGTCAGGGAGCCCTGCCAGTTTTTTACGATAAAAGCGCCGTCGGCAGGCGGAGTGGTACCCTTTACTTCTTTTCCCGATTTGAAATATCTTGTGAAATTTTCTTTCGGGTAACTGTCGTCGTATCCTACGATCGTTACCTCGTGGTTTGCCGAAAGGCTTTTGCAGTTGTACATAGACCAGGTGTCGCGACGCAGGTAATCCTCAAACGCGGTACCAATTGTTATCGCGCGTCCGTGCGCAAGCTCGGATTTCATAACATTGAGGTTTTCTTCACTGAACACATAGTTGTCCTGAGCGTCTCTTGTTGACGGCGAGGGAAGAAGATTGCAGCTCCTGAGAGCAGCGTTTGCGGTTGAATTGCTGCGGTACTGAGCGTTAACTGGAATCGACCAGTTGTCATCGGAAGAATATCCGCTGTCTGTGTTTGAGCGGAGCTTGTTTTTGCCGTTGTAGGAATAGGGATAATCGCCGTTTACCTCAACACTTTCGTCAACGGGACCAAAGCCCGAGGCAAAAAAGTTAAACGTATTTACTCCCGAACCGCCGAAATTATAGCAGGCGTTTATATATTCTTTGTCAGCCTCCTCAAGATCATTGCCTTCTCCTATCTGAGAGCTTCTTACCTTGCCCTTGACAACATCATCGGCGGTAATTGAGTGATATAAAAACCACACAATACCTTTTTCCGAAAAATTGACGTTGTTATTCTTTTCTCCGGCGGTAACTCCCAAGTTATTTGCGAAAAGATATGAGGTTTCGGCCGCTCCGGCAGCACCGAACGCCCAGCAGGTGCCAAAGGGATTTTGAAGCTTAGGCGGCGTTACATAATTTTTCCCGTTAAAATCTCTTAAATCTACCTTGCCGGGCAATGTTTCCGCAGCCGAAGCCGTTAATCCCGGCACAGATGCCATTGAAATGGATGCCGATAACGCTAATATTATACCAAGTACTCTTTTTTTCATTTTGAATTCCTCCTCGATCACAGTATGATTTTATCATATGTTCGGATTATAAACCTCTCATCTAAATATAATCTCAAGATATCCACTTTTCTTAGGAAACACCGAATAATTACTGTTTGTTTCTGTAATCATTATATATCGGAACAACACCTAAATCAATCATACGGTTGTTTAAGTTTATCAACGGTTTAGCAGGTAATACGATGTCTTGTTGAAAACAAAGACAAATATCAACGAAACAGTCAATTTTGAAATGCGCCGTTATAT